>JAUVVP010000442.1 GCA_030604585.1 Planctomycetota bacterium
CGCAACCTGAAGATGCCTTACGGCGCCATCGCCCTGAGGGACATCGAAGGCAAGCCCTGTTTCGTGATGTTCAACACGATCCTGAGGCACGCCCTCAGCCCCATCGAACTGCGCAAGAGCATACTGTCGGTCGGCGAGCGCGCCGACCGCGTCGAGCGGCAACTGAGCCAGTGACGGAGGGGCAAGGCGGCAGATGCTGAAACGGACCCACACCTGCGGAGAACTGCGCGTCGAACACGTCGGTCAGGAGGCGATCGTTAGCGGCTGGGTCGCCAACTGGCGGGACCACGGCGGGCTGGCCTTCATTGACCTGCGCGACCGCACGGGCATCGTGCAGGTGGTCTTCCGCCCGGAGAGCGACGCCGAGCTGCACCGCCGCGCCCGCGACCTGCGCAGCGAGTTCTGCATCAGCGTGCGAGGCATGGTGGAGAAACGCCCGCCCGATATGCCGAACCCGGACCTGGCCACCGGTCAGGTCGAAGTGGCCGCCCGGGAGCTGCAAGTCCACAGCGCCAGCGAGACCCCGCCGTTCGACGTGGACGAGACGGGGGAGATCTCGATGGAGGTGCGGCTGCGCAACCGATTCCTGGACCTTCGGCGCCCCCAGATGCAGCGCAACCTGGAGTTCCGCCACCGGCTGCTTCAGACGACGCGCCGCTACCTGGACGAGAGCGGCTTCATCGAGGTCGAGACGCCCTTCCTGACCAAGAGCACGCCGGAGGGCGCGCGCGACTACCTGGTGCCCAGCCGCGTGAACCCCGGCAAGTTCTACGCGCTGCCGCAGAGCCCCCAGCTCTTCAAACAACTGCTGATGATCGGCGGCCTGGAGCGCTACTTCCAGATCGTCAAGTGCTTCCGGGACGAGGACCTGCGGGCTAACCGTCAGCCCGAGTTCACGCAGATAGACGTCGAGATGTCCTTCGCCGACGAGGAGGACGTGCTCGCGATGACCGAGGGCCTGATGGCCCGCTGCTTCCAGGAACTGCTGGGGCGGCCGCTCGAACTGCCGCTGCCGCGCATGACCTACGACGAGGCCATGGCGAGCTACGGCACCGACGCGCCCGACCTGCGCTTCGGGCTCGGGATACGGGACGTTTCGGACATCGCGCGCGAGTGCCAGTTCCGCGTCTTCAGCGGGGCCGTTGCCGAGGGGGGCCAGGTGCGCGGCATCTGTGTGCCCGCTGGAGCCGAGATGCCGCGCAGCCAGGTGGACGGCCTGGTCGAATGGGTGAAGCAGTTCGGCGTGGGCGGGCTGGCCTGGTTCAAGCTCAGGGAAGGAAAGGCGGAGGGCGGCGTGGCCAAGTTCTTCAGCGACGCCGAGGTCGGCGCCATCCGGCAGAGGTTCGCGGCGCAGGACGGCTCGCTGCTGCTGCTCGTGGCGGACCGAAGGTACCTGTGCAACCTGACCCTTTCCCACCTGCGGCTGCGCCTTGCCCGCGAGCTGGGACTGCTCGCGGGAGCCGGCGACGCGCTGTGCTGGGTGGTCGAGCCGCCCGCGTTCGAGAGGGACGAGGTCACGGGCGAGCTGACCTTCGTCCACCACCCGTTTACCTCACCGGCGGAAGAGGACGTTGACCGGCTGGAGAGCGACCCGACGTCGGTGCGGGCGCGCGCCTACGACCTGGTGATGAACGGCCAGGAGATCGCCGGCGGGAGCATCCGTATCTCGGATTACGACCTTCAGATGCGGATCCTCAAGATGCTCGGACACACCGAAGAGCAGGTCGAGCAGCGCTTCGGCTTCTTCATGCGAGCGCTGCGCTATGGCCCGCCTCCGCACGGCGGCATCGCCTTCGGGTTCGACCGCGTGGTGATGACGCTGCTGGGCATTGAGGACATGCGGGAGGTCATCGCCTTCCCGAAGACGCAGCGCGCCGTCTCGCTGCTGACCGGCGCCCCGTCCGAGGTGGACGAGGCGCAGTTGAGGGAGCTGGGCATCTCACTGAGCGAGCAGTAACGGGCAGCGTGCCCGGCAGTCGCCGATGGGGTGGGGCATTTCGACGGAGCGAATCGGACTACGTGGCTTCCGTCGCCGCTGCCGGAAAAGGACGAGCCGGAGGACGCCTGGTGGCGCCTCCGGCTCGCGGTGCTTCCGTGGCAGGGGTTATTCCTGCGCTTCGGGGCGACGACGTCGGCCGCCTTCCGGCCGCGGCCCTCGCCTGGCGCCGCGGCGGGGCGCCTGTGGGCCGGGGGCCGGACCACCGGGCCCGCCGGGACGTACCCCGCGCCATTGACCGGGGCCGCCACCTCCCCACTGGAGCGCCGCTTGGGCGGACTCCTTCTGCCCGTTGAAGTAGTCGGCGAGCGTCGCCTGTATCTCTTTCACTACTTCGGGGTTTTCGGAGGTGATCAGGACGCTTATGCCGTCCTCGGTCTCTTTGACCTCGAGTTTCACCTCGTCATTGGCCAGCACGGCGAATGCCTGCCGGGTTCTCTGCCATCGGGCCTGGGCGTCGCCCATCTGCTGGCCGGCCGCCCTGGCCGCAGCGACCCGCTGAGGCATGTTCTCTTGCAGGGCCTGGACCACCTCCGGGTTGTCGGAGGTGAGACTGACCACCATGCCGTTCTCGATCTTCTTGGCGCCGATCTCCAGGTCGCCGTCAATCAGCAGCCTGAAGATGTCCCGGCGCCGGCCGGCGGGGCGCTCCCGGTCGCCCATCTGCTCGCGGACGCGCTCGGCCGTCTGTTCCATGCGCATCACGCCGCCTTGAACCCGGTTCTGGAGCGCCTCGACCGCCTCGGCTCCCTCGGCGCTCAGGGTCAGGTCGACACCATTGTCGGTGTTGGCAACCTGCACCTCGACGCCTTCCCCGGCCACCAGCATGGCCAGCCCGGGGCGCCAGCGCTGGCCCTGGCGTTGACGGCCGCCGCCGCCGCCAAAACCACCACCACCGCCACCGCC
>JAUVVP010000264.1 GCA_030604585.1 Planctomycetota bacterium
GCTGCCGGCGTCAAGCTCGCGTGCTTCGCACATGGCGCAGCGCTTCACTGCCCGGACATCAGCAACCGGCTCGCCGTGGAGGCCGTGCGCGCGTTCCCCGACCGCTTCCGTGCCTATCTGACGGTTAACCCGCACTATCCCGAGGTGGCGGAGCGCGAGCTTTCGCAGTACGACAAGCTGCCGGACGTCTACGTCGGCCTGAAGTTCCATCCCGATTCCCACAAGGTCCGCCTCAGTGACGAGCTCTACACAGCGGCCCTGGAGTTCGCCGACGAGCGCAGCCTGATCCTGCTGTCCCACACCTACGACGGAAGCGGCTTCAACGGAGGCGACGAGGTCCGCCGTGTCCTGGACAAGTATGAGAACATGCGGTTCCTGATGGGGCATAGCCTGAAGAGCAACTGGCACGAGGCCGCCGCCATCGCGCGGGACCATCCGAACGCTTACCTGGAGCTGACCGGCGTGCTGGGGCAATGGGGCGCCGTAGACACATTGTGCGAGGAGGCTGGAAGCGAGAGGATGCTGTTCGGCACCGACCTGCCCTGGTACGGCCAGCACCAGGGGGTCGGGCACCTGCTCTCGGCAGACATAACCGACGAAGACATCCACAACATCTGCCATCGGAACGCGGAGAAACTGCTGGGTCTCTGAGGAGCCGGTCAAGAGAGGGTTATGGGTACGTATTGGTGGCTCTGGACCGTGGCTGTGGCCTTTGTGACCTTCTGCGGAGCGCGATTTGCACAGGGCGATGACCTGGAGCCCTGGGCGTCGAACAGTCATCCGACGGACGTAGCCGGGCGGTCCGTCCAGGAGATCACCACCGGGCGACATGAGTACGCCGTTGTGCATGGCGGCACCATGGACGGCCGGAACTGCCGGTCGCCCGTGGGGGTGTATGAGGCATGGAAGCAGACGTGGGAATCCAACCGGGCGGTGCGAATGGAGAACGTGGGCGAAAGCGATGTCGTCAACCCCTGGCTTTCCAATGGCCGCAACAACTTCCGCACCATCGAAGACGTCGTGGCAGCGGCCGTCGAGCCGGGCATGAGCGACAAGGAGAAGGCCATCGCGCTGTGGTATCAGGAGATCACGCATCGCTTCCACTTCACCACCGGAGACAACGAGGTCAAGACCCCCGTCAAGGTCTTCAACGTGTACGGGTACAACACGTGCGGAGATGATTCCAACTGCATGGCCGGGCTGTGGCGCAGGGCGGGTCTTCAGGTCCGGCCGGCCAGGCTCATGGGGCACTGCATCACCCAGGTCTTCTACGACGAGCGGTGGCATCTGCTGGACGGCGACATGCATTCCATCTACCTCCTGCGGGATAACGAGACCATCGCCGGCGAGCAGGAGCTGGTGCGTGACCATGACCTGATAAAGCGTTCCCACACCCACGGCATCCTCTCTGCCGACCACCGCGCCACCGACGAGTGGGAGGCCGCCCTCTACATCTACGAGGGCGACGCCGGAGGAGACCGCGACTGCGTAGGCAGCCATACCATGGACATGGTCCTGCGGCCGGGTGAGGCGCTCACCTGGCGCTGGGGCCACCTGGACCCGGCCAAATACCACGGCAGCACTCACATCAGCCGTCAGGTCCGCACCGGCTGGCAGGGCAAGATCTGCAACGGCCTGTGGGAGTACCGCCCCGACTTCTCAAAGGACACCTGGCGAAGGGGCGCCGACGCTGTAGAGGGCATCGAAACGACCGACGACGGCCTGGCGCCCGAGGCCGGCACGACGGGCACCGTCGTCTGGACTATGCACAGCCCGTACGTCTTCGTGGGCGGCAGGCTCGAGGTGGAAGGCACCGGGGCGAGGTTCGCGCTCTCATGGGATGGCAAAACGTGGCAGGAGGTGGAGGAGGACCTCGACGGCCTGTTCCCGCCCGCCGGGCCTGCGCGCTACCAATACCATCTCAGGTGCCGCCTGTCCGCCGGGGGCCGGCTCAAGCGCGTGGGCATTGTCAACGACGTGCAGATGGCCCCGCTCTCGCTGCCGGGAATGGTCGTCGGCGAGAATGCTTTTGTCTACACCGACCAGTCGCCCGGCGGCCGGAGGGTTCTCATCACGCATGAATGGGTCGAGCGATCGGCCTCCGGGCCGCCCGAGGCCCCGCCGGCGCCGGTGTTCCCCCCTGATGGCGGCGAGACCAGCGGCACAGACATCGCATTCCGATGGGTTCCCCCTGCGGACCCCGACGGCGACAGGATCGTGGACTATCACTTCGAGCTTTCTGACAGGCCGGACATGAAGTGGCCTCTGTCGCCGAGTTTCGCAAAGCTGATCTCCAAGACGGCCGATCGTGGCAAGGCGCAATACAGCTTGCCCTACGTGGGCCTGCTGACACCCGATCGGCGATACTACTGGCACGTGCGCGCTCAGGACGAGAAGGGGGTATGGGGCGCGTGGAGCGAGACGTGGAGTCTCACGCCGCGCGGACCGGTCCCCCCCGTGGACCTGACCATGGAATACGATGCAGAGCGGGGCATTGCGACCCTTCGATGGCAGCCCAGCCCGGCCGGCCGGCGGCCGGTCAGCTACCGGGTCTACGGAAGCGATGAGAAGGGCTTCTCGGTCAGCGACGAACCTTACGAAGTGAATGTCGGCAACCAGGAGGAAAAGCTGCCCACACCGTTCGCTGCGAACTCCGTGGGCGACACGCCGGACACCGGGCTGGTTGTAGTCGGCACCGGACTCAACCTGTCCAGCGCCAACAAGGCCTTCTACCGCGTGGTGGCCGTGGATGAGCAGGGGAAGCGAAGTGGGCCTTCCGACTACGTCGCGGCTCCCAGGCCCTTCATCTACAGCGAGCCGGTGGCGACCGCCAGGGCCGGCGCAGAGTACCGCTACCGGGCTTCCGTGATCCGCTCCCTGGGCGACCTGCGGTCGCGGAGCGGGCTGGCCATGAGCTTCTGGGACATCGAAGGGCCCCGGTTTGCCCTCGCACAGGGGCCGAAGTGGCTGAAGATTGACGAAGGGACCGGATTGCTCTCAGGCATACCGGACGCTCCTGGCGAAGCACAGGTGGTTGTGACGGCGACCATTGAGAGAGAGGTGCGACAGTTGGACGAGCGCCGTCTCAGTTGGGGCCAGGAGGAGGTCGTCGCCGTCACCACCGAGAAGGTGGGCAGCGCAACCCAGCAGTTCGTTATCAACGTTGGCGAATAACGGCGTCCCCCCGTGCGCGAGAGGGTGCGACTATGCCGCCGGAGAGGCCCAGCCTGCTGTTCATCGTGACGGACCACCAGCGTGCCGACAGCCTCGGCATGGTGCAGTCGGGCATTGAGGTCGCGCCCAACCTGAACCGCCTGGCCTCGCAGAGCTGCACCTTCACCCGCGCCTATAACACCGCCCCCCTGTGCGCCCCGGCGCGCACGTCCCTGTTCACGGGCAAGTACCCCATCCGCACCGGCGTGGTCTTCAACGATTTCAAGGGGCTGACCGCCGGCGACCATGAGCCGTTTCAGCAGTACCTGGCCGAGGCAGGTTACGACGTCGCCCACGTCGGCATTGACCACGTCAAGGTGAAACCGGCCTACCGGGAGCGCGTGCCCTTCGTCTTCTGGGTCAGCAACGCCGAGCACGCCAAGTACCTGACGGAGGCGACAGGCGAGGGCCCGTCGGAGGACCTGGCCGCTTTCAGGAAGCAGATTGTCGAGCCGATTGACGGACGCCCCGTGCGCCGGGGCTTCTCCAACACCAGGACCGCCGTCTGGCCCCACGCGGCGGAGCATTTCCTGGACAGCTACTGGTGCAGACGCGCCGTGGAGTTCCTCAATCGGCCTCACGAGCGACCGTTTGCCCTGTTCCTTTTCCTGTGGGCACCCCATCCGCCGCTGCGCGTGCCGGAACCGTATGCGTCTCTGTTCGACCCGGAAGCTCTGGATCTTCCGCCGAACGTCGGCCAGGTCCCCGAGGGAGAACCGCCCAACCGGCGCATCGGTATCGCAGGGCAACTGGGGGAAGGCGTTGCCATGGAAGAGTGGCGCAAAGTGTGGGCCGCGCACCTGGGCCTGGTCAACCTGGCCGATGCCGGCATCGGCACCGTCCTGGACGCCCTGGATGCGGCCGGCCGGTGCGAGGATACGATCGTTCTGTTCACCGTGGACCATGGCGATCACCTGGGGCAGCGCCGGATGTACCAGAAGTTCGAGATGTACGAGCCCGCGATCCGAACGCCCCTGCTCGTCAGGCTGCCGGGTGCTGAGCCGGCGACTTTCGACGTGCCCGTCTCTCACCTTGACATCATGCCCACGCTGCACGAACTGATGGGTATTGGCACTCCCGACGACCGGGACGGCATCTCGCTGGCCGGGTCGGTCGCAAAGGGAGTGCCGCCGCCGGAACGACCGGTCTTCTGCGAGTTCTGCGGCAGCGGCGCCAGGGACCTGGACCGGCGGGCCGTCATCACCAGGCGCTTCAAGTACGTCTATGACCCCAACGACATCCCGGAGCTCTACGACCTCCGGGAAGACCCACTGGAAATGAACAACCTGGCCTCC
>JAUVVP010000256.1 GCA_030604585.1 Planctomycetota bacterium
CTCCGCCGGGGCCAGGCTGCCGAAGCCCTTCCGCTGGAGGGGTTCCGGGAGATCGTCTTCGATGGGCCCCCTGTGCCGACCATTCCGCCGCCCTGGACGGTCTGGGCGGGCACGAGCGGCAGATTCATGCTGCGCCGCATAGAGGCCGGCGACGAGGCGGAAACCGTGGACCTGATCGGCTACGGCTGGAAGGGCGAGGGCCTTGCACTCGGCTCCGTGCGGGCGCTTGCAGCCCGCAGCCTGCTGCAAGGACCCACGGACCGGGTGGAGGAGTTCCGCCGGGCCCGGGACGACCCGCCGGGCGGAGAGGACCTGCTGATGCTCGCCAGGGGCGACCGGCGGCACCTGATCGCCTGCGTCGTCGAGGAAATGACCGCCGCCGGCGTGACCGTCAGCGTGGGACAGGCCCGGAGAACCGTGCCGTGGACCGACCTGCGGTGGGTCGTGCTGTCGCCGGCCACCCCTCAGGCGGAGGATGAAGGCCATCTGGTGGAACTGGCCGACGGGACCCTCATCCGCCTCCGGTCCTTCGAGCTGCGGGATGGCACCTCAACGGGTGAAGGCCGCACGGCGCGCTACTCGATCGCCGCTGGCCGGCTGGCAAGGATACACATTCGCTCGGACGCCTACCGCTACCTGAGCGACGTGGAGCCGGAGCGGACCTCGCTGCAACCCCTGCTGGACGTGGTCTGGCCGCCGCGGTCCGACCGCGCCGTCACGGGTGGTGCGCTCAGCCTGGGCGGCAGGACATACCCCAAGGGCATCGGCATGCACACGCGCACCGAGATGACCTTCGCCCTCGGGGGGCAGTACTCGCGCCTCTACGCCACGCTCGGCGTGGACGACAGCGCAGGGGACCTCGGGCAGGTGGCCTTCAAGGTGCTGGCCGACGGACGCAGCCTCTACGAGAGCGAGCCGCTGAGCGGCTCGGACGCCGCCCGGCCCCTGGCGCTCGACGTGGAGGGCGTGAACAGCTTGACCCTCGTCGCCGATTTCGGAAGCCCGGTGGCGGCAAGCGGCAACTTCGCCGACTGGGCAGAGGCGCGGGTCGTCCGATAGGCAGACGGCTTCCACCGTGGCGAACGCAGAGCGCGCTGAGACGGACTGCGCAGTCAGCCCGGCCGGCGGCGTCAAGTTGACAGAAATAGCTGCGTGTGGTATAACGTAGCGCTGTAGACGGCGAGGTCCACTGCCGTGTCGCTCCTGCCTTTTCTGCGAAACGTCCTCCCCATCGAGAGGCCATCCGGAGGGGCGATTGCGCAGGCGAGCAGCCCTCAAGTCCGTCCGTCCCGCGCGTCCTGGGGAGATGGGGCGGGCCGTCTGCGGCAGGTATGCAACGCCTTCAGAAGCGAGCTGACGCCATGGACATAGAGGAGATCCAAGCCCGGCCGCGCGATGCGCGGGGCAGGCGCGCCTGCCGCCGCCTGCGCCGCCAGGGGCTGGTGCCGGCGGTCATCTATGGCCGCGGCCAACCCAACGTGCTGCTCAACGTGCGCCTGAGCGACGTCGAGAAGATCGTGAAAGCGCGCACTTTCATCGTGCAAGTGAGCTGGGACGGCCAACGAGAGAGCGCCCAGATAAGGGAACTCCAGTACGATGCCCTCGGCGACCAGGTCATGCACGTGGACTTCGTGCGGATCTCCCTCACGGAGACGGTCACGGTCTCGGTGCCTGTGGAGCCGCACGGCGAGGCAGCCGGTGTGGCCGAAGGCGGCGTGCTGGACCTGCGGGAGCACGAGTTGGATGTCGAGTGCCTGCCCACGGCCATCCCTGAGAAGCTGCGTGTTGAGGTCGCTCACCTGGGCATCGGCGACGACGTGCGGGTCCGTGACATAGCGTTCCCGGAGGGCGTCGAGCCGATAGCGGAGCCGGACCTGCTGGTGGCCGTGCTCGCCCCGCCGGCGGAAGTCCTCGAAGAGGAGGCCGAGGTGCTGCCCGAGGAAGCGATCGCCGAACCGGAAGTCATCAGCCGGCAGGCTGATGAAGGAGAGGTCGAAGGCGGCCCCGAGGCCGAATAGCCGGCGCGAGCCGGCCGGCGTCGCCCCACCGGGAGGGCGTGGTGAGGATCATCGCCGGACTGGGCAATCCCGGTCGCGACTACGGCGAGACACGCCACAACGCCGGCTGGATGGCACTGGACGAACTGGCCTGGCGCTGCCGAGTAGTGGAAGAAGACTTCCGCTGCGGCGGCGCACTGGCCCGTTGCGGCGGACTGTGGCTGTTCAAGCCCCTCAGCTACATGAACCTGTGCGGGTCGTCCGTGGCCCGACTGCGCCGTGACGCCGGCGTCGGCCTGGAAGACCTCCTGGTCCTGGTGGACGACCTGGACCTGCCGCTCGGGAGCATTCGACTGCGGCCCGGCGGGTCGACCGGCGGCCACAGGGGCCTGGCCTCCGTGGCGGAGGCGCTCGGCACGCAGGAGTTCGCGCGCCTGAGAATGGGCATCGGGCCGTGCCCGGCGGAGGTGGACGCGCGGGATTTCGTACTGAGCCCGTTCGCGCCGGGCGAGCGGGTGCCGGTCGAAGGCATGACCCGGAGGGCGGCCGATGCCGCCCTGTGCTGGGCGCGCGAGGGCATTGAAACGGCCATGAACCGCTTCAACAGGAGGTCGCAGAACCAACAGGACCCCGACCAGGAAACGCCGCCGACGGGCCCTGTCTCACCTTAGACACACCGGTCCGGTTAGTTGCGAGCAGATAACGGAGGACATCTCTTGACAGCCAATCTTTACGAAGCCATGTTTGTGGTGGACGCCGCCAAGGGCAGTTCGGAGTTCCCGAATACCATCCGCCACATTGCCGACCTGCTGACACGCCATGGGGCTGAGATCGAGCGCATGGAGAGATGGGACGAGCGCAAGCTGGCCTACCCCATCGGGCACGCCAAGCGGGGCGTCTACATCCTGGTCTACGTGCGCGCCGACGGGTCGGCCATCACTGAGATCCGGCGCTCCGTGGTCCTGTCCGAGGATCTGCTCAGGGTGCTGATCCTGCGCTCCGAGGGGCCGAGCGCCGTCCGGGGCGAGCTGTACGGCCCCGACGGCCAGCCCGTGCCGCCGGAGGAGGTGGCTGCGCCGGCCCAGGCCGAGCAGCCCGCCACGCCGGAGCCGCCGGGCGAGCCCGAGGCGAGAGCGGAAGCAGAACAGCCCGAGCCGTCGGAGCCCTCGGGCGAGCCCGAAGCGGGAGGGGAAACAGAACAGCCCGAGCCGCCGCCGGCCGAGGAAGCCGAGCAGGAAGAATAGGCGCGGACCCTCCCAGCTCAAGCACGTAAGGAGACCGCCGTGGCAAGCCTCAACAAGGTGTTCCTGATGGGTAACTTGACCCGCGATCCGGAACTGCGCTACACTCCCAGCGGAACGCCGGTGTGCGAGTTCGGCCTGGCCGTCAACCGGACCTACACCACCCGCGACGGGGAGAAGCGAGACGAGACCTGCTTCGTTGACGTGACGATGTGGGGACGGCGCGGCGTCGTCATCAGCGAGTACTTCACCAAGGGGCGGCCGATCTTCGTCGAAGGCCGGCTCAACTACGATAGCTGGGAGACCTCCGAGGGGCGCCGCAGCAAGCTGACGGTCGTGGCCGAGAACTTCGAGTTCATCGGCGGCAGGGGCGGCGCCGCCTCTGACTCACCCGGGAGGGACGGCGAACGCCCGAGACCGGCCGAAGGCCGGCCCCCGAGGGAGCAGCCCGAACCGCAAGAGCCGTCCGAAGAAGGCTTCGACGTGGCGGACGACGAGATTCCCTTCTGAGGGCCGCCGGGCAGGGCGAATAAGCGCCGTTGCGAGGAAAACATTGAGATGGAAGTGCTGCTTCGTCAGGACGTGGAGAAACTGGGCCGGATGGGCGACGTGGTGGAAGTGGCGGACGGCTACGCCCGCAACTACTTGCTGCCCAAGAAGATAGCGTCCCCGGTGACGCCCGATAACCTGCAGGCAATGGAGGCCTTCCGCCAGGCGCGTCTCCAGCGCGAGGGCGAAGAGCTGGAGCGCGTGCGCCGACAGGCCGAGATGCTCGAGGGCTTCCTCTGCTACATCACCGCCCGGGCTACCGAGAAGGGCCACCTGTTCGGCTCCGTGGGGCCGCAGCAGGTCGCCGAGCAGTTGGCCGAGAACGGCTTCGAAGGGATCCGCCCCTCCAGCATCAGCCTGGCCCGCTCGATCGAGGAGGTCGGCGACTACGAGGTCGAGGTAATGCTCCATCCGGAAGTGCGCGCCCACATCCTCGTGCGGGTCGCCAGCGAAGAGGAAGAGGAGGAGGAATAGGCGCGTCCTGTGGGCACGTTCCGGTGATCGGTGGGCCAGGCCACCGGCTGCTGAGGTCGGCCCTGCGGCCCCGGCCATTTGCTTGAAGCGAACAGATGTCCGACTCCAGCGCTGCACCACGAACCCCGCCCCATGACCTGCAGGCTGAGATGGGTGTGCTGGGCTCGATGCTGCTCTCCCCGGAGGCCGTTTACCTGGCCCGCGAGCGCCTCGCCGAAGCCAGCTTCTACAAGCTGGCCCATCAGGACGTCTTCAACGCCGTGGTGCAACTCTCCGACACCCACAACACCGTGGACCTGATCCTGCTGCGCGACGAACTGGCCC
>JAUVVP010000390.1 GCA_030604585.1 Planctomycetota bacterium
GCGCCAGCAGCGGGATCGTCAGCGGGTCGAAGCCCATCACCTCGGCGCAGAAGCTGTCCAGCGCCACGGGGTCGCAACTGGCGGCGATCAGTTCCACGTGGCGCAGAGGACCGTTGTTCGGCCCACGTCCTTCCATGCCGATCACGCCGTCCATGAAGGCCGCCCCGGGCCGCACGAGCTCGTACAGGTCGCACAGAAGCGTCGCGAACTCGACCGGCCGCGGCGCCGTCAGATGGGCTTCCTTCTTGCCGGCGGCGGGCACCAGGCCGAGCATGTTCTTCACCGCCCCCGTCGTGTAAGTCAGCTCGTGCGTCTTGAGCTTGGCGACCGAGACGATCAGGTCGAACTGGTCCAGGTTGCTCGGCAGGGGAATCCACCTGTAGATTCTTCCCTCCGGGAAGGGCACCACGTGGCGCGGCTGGGCGTCCACGTTGTAGATGCGCGCCCCGACCGCCTCGGCGGCCTGGTCCATGCGGGAGCGCTCGATGGCCCTGGCCGTCGAGCCGCGCCCCAGCGAGCCGCAGGAATCGCCGATGGCCACCCGGCAGTCGAACTCTCCTGCCAGCAGCTCGGCGATGGCCTGGATGAGGGCCGGATGCGTGTTGACGTGGGCCTCGGGCTCGCGGCTGCTGGACAGCAGGTTGGGCTTCAGCAGGACGCTGTTCGCCTTGCAGAACGACTCCTGCAAGTCCGGCAGTTCCTCCACACACTGACGCACGGCGCGGCGCACACGCCCCAGGCCGTATGTTATGCAGCGGGCGGTTCCGACGGTCGCTTCGGACCGGGTGCGGAAGCGGCGCGGGTCGGTCAGGGTTGTTCCCGTGTCGGTCATCTGTGTTAAGGGTGAGTCGGGGCAGGGAGCATCGGCGAAAGCACATTCTACCTGACGCCTCGGCAACGATGCCACTGCCCCGGCACGCAGGGCACCCGTGTGGACAGCCTCGGGGGCCATCTCTTATAATGAAGCTGGAGCAGGAGAGACCTGAGGCGGCGGTCACTGTGCAGGGGCCGCTGGCAAAACGCTCCCGCTCGGGGAAGCCATCCATGGTAGCAAAAGCCTTCCGCAAAGTGGCTGAGGTTGCCAAGACCCTCATCGGCACTTCCAATGAGCGGCTACTGCGCGAGATGGTGCCGCTGGTGGACCGCATCAACGCGCTGGAGCCGGAGTTCCAGCGCAAGTGCGACGCCGAGCTGCGTGAGGTCACCGAGGGGTTCAAGGAACGCCTGCGCGGGGCACGGAGCCCCGAGGAGAAAGAGAGGATGCTGGACCGCATCCTCCCGGAGGCGTTCGCGAACGTGCGCGAGGCGGCCCGGCGCGTGCTGGTCACCCCGGCGCCGGACAGCCCCTACCCGATGATGCGGCCCTTCGACGTGCAGATAATCGGGGCCATAGCGCTGCACCGGCAGATGATAGCGGAGATGGTTACCGGCGAGGGCAAGACGCTGGTGGCGACTTTCGCCGCCTATCTGAACGCCCTGGGCGGCGACGGCGTCCACATCGTCACCGTCAACGACTACCTGGCCAGGCGCGACTGCGAGTGGATGGGGCCGGTCTACGCCCTGCTCGGCCTTAGCGCCGGCGCCATCCAGGCCAACCAGGACCCCGCACAGAAGCGCCAGGCCTACCTCTGCGACGTCACCTTCGGCACCAACAGCGAGTTCGGCTTCGACTACCTGCGGGACAACCTGCGCTACAGCCCCGAGATGCAGGTGCAACTGGTGCGGGGCCTCAACTACGCCATCATTGACGAGGTGGACAACATCCTGATTGACGAGGCCCGCACGCCCCTGATCCTCAGCGGCGCCGTGGCGCAGCAGTCCGAGAAGTACTACAAGGCCAACAACATTGCACGGGCCCTACAGCCCGGCCGCGACTACGCCGTCAAAGAGAAGGAGCAGGCCTGCCACCTGACCGACGAGGGCGAAGCCCGGACCGAGCGCATGCTCGGCGTGGACAGCATCCGCAGCGAAGGCAACGACGAGTGGCCCCACTTCATCGAGACCGCCCTGCGCGCCCACGAGTTCTTCGAGCGGGACGTAAGGTACATCATCAAGGATGGCGAGGTGGTCATCGTTGACGAGTTCACGGGGCGCCTGATGGAGGGCCGCGTCTGGAGCGACGGGCTCCACCAGGCCGTCACCGTCAAGGAGGGCCTCAAGCTGAAGGAGGAGACGCAGACCCAGGGCAAGATAACCCTCCAGAACCTCTTCCGCCTCTATAAGAAACTGGCCGGCATGACGGGCACGGCCATGACCGAGGCGGCCGAATTCCACAAGATATACGAGCTGGGCGTCGTGGCCATCCCGACCAACCTGCCACTGATCCGCGAGGCCTTCACCGACCGGGTGTTCTGCACCGAGAAGGAGAAGTGGGGGGCCGTGGTCGAGGAGATCGTGGCCAGCCACGAGGAGAAGCGCCCCGTCCTGGTCGGCACCACCAGCGTCGAGAGGAGCGAGGAGCTGAGCAAGCTGCTCCAGCGCAAGGGCGTCGAGCACGAGGTGCTGAACGCCCGGCCGGAACTTGCCGCCCGCGAGGCCGAGATCGTGGCCAAGGCCGGCCAGCCCGGAGCAGTGACCATCGCCACCAACATGGCCGGCCGCGGCACCGACATCGTCCTGGGGCCGGGCGTGGCGGACAACGGCGGCCTGCATATAGTCGGCACCGAGCGACACGAGGCCCGCCGCATAGACAACCAACTGCGCGGGCGGGCCGGCCGCCAGGGCGACCCCGGCTCCAGCCGCTTCTACACCTCGTTCCAGGACGAACTGATGCGCCGCTTCGCCCCCGAGTCCATGCAGAGCTGGCTCCAGAGGGTCGGCATGGAGGAGGGCATGGCCATCGAGAGCAAGATGGTGACCCGCTGGATCGAGAAGGCGCAGAAGCGCGTCGAGGAGTTCAACTTCGACATGCGCAAGAACGTGCTCGAGTACGACGAGGTGATGGACGAGCAGCGCAAGAGCGTCTACTCCTGGCGCCAGAAGTTCGTCGAAGGGCACGACCTGGAAGAGGAACTGCTCACCCTGATGGAGGACGCCGTCAAGGACGGCCTCGACCTTTACGCTGACCGGAGGGTGTCCCCCGAGCAGTGGGACATCGAGGGGCTGTGCGACTGGGCCGAGCGCAAGCTCGGCATGCCGGTCGAAGTCCCGGCCGACATCCGCGGCGACTTCGAGCGGCTCGAGAACTACCTGGTCGAACGCGCCAGGGCGCTCTTCCAGCATAAGTGCGCTGCCGTCGGCAAGGAAGCCATGCTCGACTTCGGCCGCGCCGTCGCCCTGCGCACCATTGA
>JAUVVP010000043.1 GCA_030604585.1 Planctomycetota bacterium
CAAGCCCTTCCGGGGCCGGGTGGCCCGCCGTAGTCGGGCTGGTGCAGCGTGCGAGGGGGGACCGCCTCACACGGACAGACGCTGACCTCCGTGCGTCGGCCTTTGCGGAATACCTCCACCGGGGCCGTGTGGCCGGCGACGGCTTCCGCGTGGAGGCGGGTGACCGCAAGAGCAGCTTCCGTCGGGAAGTCGCGGCGCCGGTGGATGAGGAATCCGCCAGCTTTCTCGGAAGTGAAAAGGGAGCTTTCGAGGAGGCATCGGCGGGTGCGGCTTCGCATCTGACGCTGCCGGAGTGAGTGCGCTGTTGCCCGAATCCACGCCGTCCACCGCTTCGCGGCCTCCGGCGAGAAGCCGGGCCCGTCGGCCCAGCGGCGCAGGAACACGCGCAAGAAGCGCGCCCGGTCCAGTTGCGTTGCCCCCGCTGCGGCCGTGGACGTGGCCAGCATGGCCAGCATGCGCCGCAGATGCCGGCGCCGGACGCGCCGCCGTCGTATGCTGTGCAGGTCCGTCACGAATACCCTCCGTCCGGCGGGCGCGCTCGGGCGCACCGGGAGGTTCTCGGCATGGTAGTCGTAGTGGTAGAAACCGGAGTTCACCAGGCGCGCGGTCACATCGGCCAGCTCCTCGATCAGCTCGCGGCGAAAGCCCGGATTGCGCGCCTCGGCCTCCGCGAGGCCCTCCGACAGGAATTGTCTGAGCGGCACGGCGCCCTCGATCTCACGGCTGGCAAGGAAACCCTCGCGCGGCAGCAGCCGCCGGCGGCGCACGGCGATCGCGAGCACGTCACAGGTGGGTATGCCCGCTCTTTGCAGGGCACGGCAGACCCGCCACTCCTTAACCGGCTTGCTCGGAACGATGAGGTGACGGATGCGATGCTTCAGGTCGCGGAACTTGTAACGCTTCATGTAGAGGCCGGGCCCGGCTGGCTCCAGCGGATCCGGCGCCCGCGCGACCGTTCGGGCCGTGTTGTCCTTAACCAGCTCCGACGGCGACAGTGCGCGTGGATGACGCAGTCTCTCCAGGTCGAGCTGCGGGATGGCCCGGGCGAACTCCGCCATGGCCAGCCATTTCATCCCGTGTGCCCGGACAAATTCCGTTGAGCGTTCGGGCGCCATCGGGTCTCCAGGAATAAACGCGCCGATCTCCCACCGGCGGTACAGCGGGGCGGTCGGGGACATGGTACTTCCTCAGAACGCTGGATTGCAAAGGGCCGCACGAGGGCCTGCGAAGCCCGTTTCGAGACAGGCCAGGCCCACCGGCATTCGATTGACTTAGCAAAGGCCGCCCCGTACAACTTTCCGAGGTGAGCCTTTCAACGCCAGAAGACTGATGGGCGGGCGATGATGGAGAAACCGAAGCGAACGCAAGTGAAAGGATTGATCTGCGTCGCACTGGCCGCGGGGACCATCGCTGTGGCCGACGCGAGCGGCATCCAGGGCCAGGCGACGGGCACGAAGACCGGCGCTTTTATCGGCGCCAGGACGGCCCGGGGGATCGTCTTCTGGGACGAGAACGACAACGGCGAACAGAACGGTGGCGAAGCCGGCGTCCCGGGCATCCGGCTGACCGCGCTGCATCGCACGGCCCTGACCGACGAGAGTGGCCGGTACGAGATTGCCTCCGGGGAGCCGTTCGTCACCGTCTCCCTGAGCTTCCCCTCGGAAGCCTGGCCGACGGCCGGGTGGTTCCGAAGGATGACGAAAGAGCATGAGACGGGCGTTGACTTCGGCCTGCGCAGGGATCGGCAGGAGCTTCCATTCGTCTTCGTCCAGTTCACCGATCCGCACGGCCATCATCCCGTGACGATGAAGAAGGTCCTGGAGGAGTGCGAGGCGCTTCCGCTTAGGCCGAAGTTCTACGTCTGCACCGGCGACCTTCGCAGCGGCGATCCGACGGTCCGGAACGTGCCCGACCTGGAGAGGAGCTTCGGCGCTATCGGGAAGAATTTCGAGGCGTTCGGCGCGCCGCTGTTCATGGTGCCCGGCAACCACGACACGGTGGGTTACGGCGGCGCCGGCCGGCTGCCCGTCACGCCGGAGGATGTGGGGCATCCGCTCTTCGGCAGCCGGTGCTGGGAGCGATACGTCTGTCCCGGTCACTGGTCGTTTTCGTGCGGCGGCGTGCACCTGATCGGCGTGGAGTGGGCGCAGCATACCGGGCAGAAGTGGCGCACGTTGCCGCCGGGCACGGCGGCGTGGGTCCGGGAGGAGGCCGAAGCCCTGCCGCCCGGCACGCGCACGGTCCTGTTCGGCCACAACCCCGGCTGGGGCAGGACGGTCGTTGACCTGGGCCTGGCGCTCGGGCTGTTCGGCCACAGCCACACGGAGGGGCAATACTACCGGCCCGGCAGCGCGGAGCCGAGCTACCCGGAGAGCGTCCTTGTGGGTGGCCTGTGCCAGACAGGCCGGTCGGGTGAGAGGCATTACATGGCCCAGGACGGCCGCCCGATGGGCTATCGAATAGTCGTCGTCGAGCGGGACCGGCTCGACACGTTCTACAAGGCCTTCGGCGAACCGCGCACAATTATGGTGCAGCGGCCGCGGCGTTTCATGATACTGCGGGCGGGGGACGCGGTCCTGGTGCGCGGGCAGTTCTTCGACCCGCGGGGGGAAGTCACCGAGGTCAACGTCCGCCTCGGGGGCCGCGAGCGCGGTGTCCCATTTGCACGGCGGCGCCTCTGGGGCGACTTCGAGGTCAGCCTGGACGTTGGCGACCTGCCGGAGGGGTTCCACGACCTGACCGTCACGACCCTGTCCCCTGAGGGTACACACAGCCTCACGGAGCCTTACCTGTTCCTGACGGGGAGGCAGGCGACCTTCTCGGCCGAAGGCCCCTCGACTACGCTCGGGATAAACCCGGCGACGCTGCGGGGCGGCGTTCGCCGGCTCGAGCCGCCGTGTGCGGTGTTGGTCAACGGTCAGCATGCCGGCCTCTTGCAGCCCGCGAGCCCGGGCCAGCCGTTCTCTCTGGACGTGCCGCCTGAACTTCTGAAACGGCTCAACCGTGTCTCGCTCGCGCCCGAGCAGGGCGGGGATCCGTGGCTTGCCGGCGTTCACCTCGAGTACGGCGGCGAGGACTTCGTTGACCAGCATCGCGCGTTCCGCTGGGGTTACGACCCGAGCCTCACCCGCCGCAGGGAACTGTACTTCGACCTCCACTACCCCGGCCCGACCGTGCAGTGGCAGATCCGGTAGGGCTGACTGCTCACCTCTGCCGCAGCACCTTCTGGCACGGCTCCGAAGGCTGTCCCCTACAATAAAGGCCGTAAGAGCGGGCGCAATTCAGTGGCAGAAAGTCAGCTTCCCAAGGTGCACGTCGCCCCGCCCCTGCGGGATCGCCCGCTCCAGTCCCGCCTTCGCGGGACAGAACAGGCGAGCCGTTTCGACTTCGCTCAAGGCCCTGAGCACGTCGAAAGGCAGGAGATAGGTGAACAGGTGAGAACCCGGCTTTCGATCCCGCATCTGCGGGAGAGCAAACGGGTCGCGAGCCCGAAGGGCGAGTCCAAAGGACGGGACTGCCGCAGGCAGACCGCAACAGCTAAGGGAGCCCACAGGGAGCACTGAACGCCACGCGGATGGCTGACTTGCTCGTCCCGCGCATGCGGGATCACCTGCTCTACTGCTCCGCTCAGGTTCGTCCGGAACGCGGCAACAATAGAGCAAGGGCATTTCTCACCGCCTGCCACCGCTCGCCTATCGTTGCCATCGGGCAAGACTTCTGACTCCCGCGGCGGCTCGCCTTTTCCCTCCGTTCTGCCAGCGCTTGACAGCGATTGACTACGACTTCCTGCCGTCAGTGGCGGCATGCAGACCGCCGGCCCTAATAACGGAATGCCTTGTTAGTGCGCGCGCCGCATAATGCTACTGTGGAGCACCTTATCCGTCACGTTGCGTTCGAAAGGGACCCGAAACTGCCGTTCCAGATCTTGACAGAGGCCTGCTCACTGAGTAGCCTCATCATGAAACTGAATGCAGGATAGAAGTACCTGTCATGGCTAAGAGGCTCAGCGACATCGAAGAAGAAGTAGTGTTCCTGGAGGCCATCGGGGAGCTCACCGAGACGATGGTGAACTTGGACATCCTGTCCGTTCTCGGTAGCGATCCGGACTCAGAGATACGGTTCAAGTCGGCCACGCACCAACGCTTCTTCAACATCATCCTGGTCGATTTCCTGTCGTGCACTGACACGAACGCCCCGACGGGGCAGACCTCGTACCTTGCCGCGCTGAGACATATTGCCAAAAAGCCGAGCTTCAATATCAACGACTCTGTAAAGCCACTCCGTCACGCGACTTACCGGTTTGTTGACTGGCTTAAGCGGGAGGTTGAAGTCGATGTCTGGTTGCCGTCAGTTGACATGCAAACGACGCTCAAGATATCGCGGCTGGAGTTCCTGAAGATGTGCGGAAACATCTCCAAGCACAACTTCCTTAGAGCTGTAGGAGTGGCCAAGAAGCTGCAAAAAGCTCTCACCGCAAGCGGCAACTCAACGAGTCTGGAGGATGCGCTGCTTGCCCTAGCCGATTTCTATGAGCGGTTCCACAGCGATATACTCAACTATCACAGCAGTACGATTGCTGAGTTCCTCAACAATATCCGCTGGGGGATTTACGAATACCTGCAGCCCGAGTTCCGTCAGAGCGTCGTACGGGAAGCTGGTGATCCGCCGGAGTACCGATATACCTATCCTAAGGGTCTGACGTCTCGGTTCGCTAAGGAATGCTACTGGGGACTGATGAATGAGGTTCGTAGTGCTCCCTACGTCAGAAGGTTTGAAGTGACCAAGTATCTCAAGCGGAGATACTGAGCCATAACAAGCGGTTCCAGCGGACTCGCTCCGCTCGCCGCTGAACCGCAAACCGTTGGCCGCCCTCCCCGCTTCAGGCGCGCCCCGCCGCGCCTGTCTTCTCACCCACTTCCACCCTCAGCTCCGGCTGTGCCTCCAGCGGCCCTGCCACACCGAGAAGGGAGGGGTCGGTGTAGACGTTCTCGCCACGGCGAGCATGCATGGTGATGTCCGGCGACCTGTCCCGTCTGTCCCGAGCGGGCTCCCAAGCGGTGTCGGGCAGCGCCCGCCTCCGGTCGCCCAGCCCATGCCGCACGGCCGCCGTTCAGTCCACAAGCTTTCTCTGAACGCGGCCGCCGAGGCGGCAGGTGATCTCGTACGGGATGGTGCCGGCCAGGCGCGCAAGGTTCTCCACGCTGTTCGGCGCAGCGGGGTCAGCGGAGATAATCTCGACCTCATCGCCCTGGCTGGCATCCGGGACATCAGTGAGGTCAACGATAATCTGGTTCATGCAGACGCGGCCGCGGACGGGCGCGTCCCTGCCACGGATCCGCACAACGGCCTTGTTTGACAGGCACCGCAAGTATCCGTCGGCGTAGCCGATCGGCACCAGGCCGATACGGCCGGGACGTGCAAACCGGTAGGTCTGGCCGTAGCTGGCTGAGAGCCCCGCCGGACCGTCCCTGACCTGCATCAGCGGGCCCGTCAGCCGCAGCGCCGGAGGCGCGAGTGAGCTGAGCTTGGCGTTCGCCAGGTTGATTATGAAGGGAGGTGGCGTTACCATATCTGAATGAAAGTCCGGGAGGCGATAAAGATGATCGAAGCCGACGGATGGTACCTGGTGGCTACCCGAGGCAGCCACCGTCAGTACAAGCATCCGTCCAGGCCGGGTCGTGTCACAATCGCGGGAAAAGCCGGCGACGATCTGGCGCCCGGTACCCTGAACAGCATTCTCAAGCAAGCGGGGCTGAAATGAGCAAGTATCTTGTCATAGTCGAAGAAACAGAAACAGGATACTCCGCGTATTCTCCAGACATTCCCGGTTGTGTGGCAACCGGCAAGACCAAAGATGAGATCGAGCGCACCCTTCTGGAAGCGATCGAGTTCCATCTGGACGGACTTAGGGAAGATGGAGCCCCGCTCCCCGCTCCCCATTCCTACTCGACCTACTGTGAGGTTTCTGCATAACCAACGCCGGGATCCCGACCTGGTGTTCGCGCCGCTCACAGCAGGCGGCGAAATGTCCCTGAGTTCTTCCCTCCGCGTACTCTGCGACCTCTGCGGTGAAATGTCCGTGCCGGCTCCTGTCCGTTGTCCTCAGCCCGTCATCTGGCAGAACTCTTCGTGCGTAAGCCCCGTGCCCGGGGGCCGTTCAGTTCACAAGCTTTCTCTGAACGCGGCCGCCGAGGCGGCAGGTGATCTCGTACGGGATGGTCTCGGCCAGACGCGCAAGGTTCTCCACGCTGTTCGGCGCAGCGGGGTCAGCGGAGATAATCTCGACCTCATCGCCCTGGCGGACATCCGGGACGTCAGTGAGGTCAACGACAATCTGGTCCATGCAGACGCGGCCGCGGACCGGCGCGTCCCTGCCACGGACCCGCACAACGGCCTTGTTTGACAGGCAGCGCAGGTATCCGTCGGCGTAGCCGATCGGCACCAGGCCGATGCGGCCGGGACGTGTGAACCGATAGGTCTGGCCGTAGCTGGCTGAGACCCCGGCCGGAACGTCCCTGACCTGCATCAGCGGGCACGTCAGCCGCAGCGCCGGTCGCAGGGGCAGCTTCGTGTGCATCTGCCCGGACGGCTGGTAGCCGTAGACTGCAATGCCCGGGCGGACCATGTCCAGTTGGGTCTCGGGCAGGTCGATGGTCGCGGCGGAATTGGCCGCATGGCGGGTAACGCCCTCGAGGTAGCCGCAGGCGTCGAGCGCGTCCAAAAAGCGCCGCAATTGCTCTTGTGCGAAGGACTTGTCGCCCTCGTCCGCCGAGGCGAAGTGGGTGTAGATGCCCGTCAGATTGACACTCCGCCGGCGGCGGATGTTCTCGACAAGGGCCGGCAAGGCCGTGGGCGTGACACCCGACCGGGTCATGCCGGTGTCGATCTTCACGTGCACGCGGGTCGTCTTGCGTGCGCGTTCTGCCGCCTCGCCCACCCGGGCCACCTCGGCAGGGCTGACCACCGTGAGCATGACGTCCTGAAGAACCAGTTCCTCCACGGCATCGCGAGTTTCCGCGCCCTGCGTGCGGCAGGCAGACACAGCGAAGAACATGAGGATCGGCACCTCGCGCACCTGCTTGCGAAGCTGCAAAGCCTCAAGCGGCGAGGCGACAGCCAGGCAGTCGGCCTGCGCGGCGATGACGTCCAGAAGCTGATCCCAGCCGTGACCATAGCAGTCGGCCTTGACCACAGCGCAGAGCCTGGTTGCGGGCTTCAGTTGCCTGCGAAGAAGGGCCAGGTTCGCCCTGATAGCCGAGGCCGAGATCTCTGCCCTGAGGCAACTGTCCATGGTGGGCCTCCCGTGTTCTGCGTCTTGGGCGGCTCAGGGGCACCGGCCTTGCGCGGCGACGGCTTCAACCCATCGTCTCCCACACCGGTTCAAGCCGCTCGCGGCCGAGCACGATGGGCTTGATGCCCGCGATTTCACAGAGCATCGTCAGAGCGCGCACGCGGTCGCCAGGCACGCCTTGCACGTGGTTGCACGGGAAGACGTTGAGGAACTCGTCGAACGAGCATTCGAGCTTCGCCCAGACGTGCGGCCAGGTGGGGTCGGTCTGGTCCTTTAGCTGCCGGCTCTCTTCGGGGGGCAGCTCGACCGACTCGCCCGGGATGATGGCCATGTAGGGCTTCTCATCCCAGATGCCGAGGCGCGCGAAGGTCATGGGGCCCGGCGCGGCGTCGAACTCGACCGAGGCGCCGCCCGCCTTGAAGTAGAACTCCAGCGCCGGATGGAGTGTGATCTTCTCGAAGTTCTTGGCGGGCTCGAAGCTCCGGGCCGCGTACCAGCTCGCGTGGTTGCCGCTGTTGCACCAGTCCCACAGGTCGCGGTCCGGATGGTAGAGCCGCACGTCCATGAACAGCGTCGGCAGGCCGCCGGTCAGGTATTTGAGCAGCTGCATCGTCACGGCCGCGTTCGCGTCCGCCTCCGTGGCGCAGACCACCGACTCCTTGGGCCCGTTCCAGTCGTAGGGGTCGTTCATGAGCATCTCGGCCACGTCGCCGAGGCAGACGTGCTCGGTCAGCTCGCGCTGGCCTTTGAGCCCGCAGAAATCGAAGCCCTTCTCCTCGTTGACCATGTTCATGGCAAGGTAGAGGCGGAGCTGGGTCTTGAGCGTCTCGGCGGTGAGCATGTTGCCGTCGTAGAGGAGCCGGTCGCCGAGCAGCTCTTCGAACCATGCGTGCCCTTTGTCGACCTCGGCCTCATCCACTTCGTTTTCCATGACCTTGAGCAACCAGAGCTGGTCCACCTGGCGGGCGGTCACGCCGAGGCACTTGAGCAGCGCCGTCAGGTGCCAGTAACCGGTCTCCATGCCCATCGAGTGGCCGCCGTAGAGGCCGTAGACCTCGTTGCGGATGGTGGTGACGGCCTGGGCCGCGCGCACCCAGTCCGCAAGCTGCTCCTGGACCTTCGCGTCGTCCATGTCGCCCGTGATCCGGTGCGTGCGGATTCCTGCCTGGCGCAGCGCGCCGTCCGTGGCCAGCAGGCCGACGTTGCCGGGGAACTTGCCGTTGTTGTTGGACAGGCTCAGCACCGGCACGTTGCGGCCCAGCGTGTTGAGGAACGGCCAGACCAGGAAGGGGAAGTTCCAGACGTTGTAGCACATGATGACGGAGCGGCATCCGGCGCGCCTCAGCTCCTCGCCCATCTGCTGTGCGAGGCGCGTGCCGGTGATGATCCGGCTGGCGGGCACGACCTGCGGGGCCGACCCGTCCACGTTCTTCACCTTCCCCTTGATGATGTCCATCCACTGCTGCACGACGCGCTCATTCTCGGGATTGTTCTCGCGCCAGACGTGCTCGCGTTCGTCGTTCAGCATGGCTATGCCGATAGGCGTGTCCTTCATCTTCAGCCTCCTTCAGAAAAGCCGAATATGGGTGTCGCTGCAAGGTGCTATTTATGCCCACCGCCGTGCGAATATGCAAATGCCTTTTGCAGAGCCAAGGGGCGCCCGCGCAGGCCGCCCCGGCGCCCTAAGGGGCTATTGCAGAACCCCGTTCGTGACGAGGACGAGCGAGAAGCCCGAGGGCAAGGCGGCAGGCGCAACCCGCCGGAAGCGTGGCTGAAGCCACGTTGAGGACGTTTTGCGCCGACAACACAGCCATCGGGCTTCGCAGCCGGCCGCAGTAGATCCGGGTTTTGCAG
>JAUVVP010000120.1 GCA_030604585.1 Planctomycetota bacterium
CAAACCCCGTTCGTGACGAGGACGAGCGAGAAGCCCGAGGGCAAGGCGGCAGGCGCAAAACGCCGGAAGCGTGGCTGAAGCCACGTTGAGGACGTTTTGCGCCGACAACATAGCCATCGGGCTTCGTAGCCGGCCGCAGTAGATCCGGGTTTTGCAATAGCTCCTAACGCCCACATCGCGTTCCACCGCTGCGTCGCCAGTCTGATGGGTTCCTCCATCGAAGGGCGTCCCGCCGGCCAGGGACAACTGGACATCCCCTGGGTGCTGGCTAGGCTCCGCGACCAGCGCTCTGACCCCAGCGCCATTCTGGAGCTGTGGACGCCGCCCGAAGAGAAACTGTCCGACACCATCGCCAAGGAAGCCGATTGGGCCGCCGCCGGCGTCGAATACCTTCGCCGCCTGATTCCAGCGAAAGCGCAGAAGCGCGCCGTTCCGGAGGGTCAGGATGAGCACGACGCAAGAGGACGTGAGGCACACGAGTTACGAGCATGCCGTCAGGCACTTCGCTTCGAGGTCGGAGTGGCTGGACTACGCCCGCTGGCTGAGGCGCCACGCTCGCGTCAGCCTCGGGCTCCTTCCCGGGCCTCCCAGGTGTGCGCTCAGGGCCAGGCTCTTCGGGCGGTGGGAGGGGGACGGCTACTCGTGCGAGAAGGCCAGCTTCGAGTCGCTGCCGGGCTTCTTCGTCACCGGCAATACGTTCCGCCCCTTGCACCGGGGCCGCCGCAAACGGAAGCAGCCGGGCATCCTCTGCCCTCACGGACACTGGCCCGACGGGCGGCTGCACGACCACGACCCGGCCGGCAGCGTCATAGCGCGCTGCATTCAGCTTGCGCGGATGGGCGCAACGGTGTTCAGTTGGGACATGGTGGGCTACAACGACTCGTGCCAGATCCCCCACCGCGAGTTCCGCGCCGCGGACCCGCATTGGGGCCTGTCCCTGATGGGCCTCCAGGCCTGGAACACCATCCGGGCGACCGACTTCTTGCTCTCGTTGCCCGAGGTGAACGCCGGACGCATCGGCGTGACGGGCTGCTCGGGAGGCGGCACCCAGACGTTCGCGCACATGGCCGTGGACGAGCGCATCGCCGCAGCGGCCCCCATCTGCATGATCTCCTATCGTTTCCAGGGCGGCTGCCTCTGCGAGAACGCGCCGTTGCTGAGGCTCCACGCGACGAACGTGGAGCTGGCCAGGCTCTTCGCCCCGAAGCCGCTCTTCGTCGGCAGTTGCACCGGAGATTGGACGGCCGACACGCCCGAGAGGGAGCTGCCCGCCCTGCGCGCCGTCTATCGCCTCTACGGTGCCAAGGGCCGGGTTTTCGGACTGCACGTGGACGCAGGCCACAACTACAACCGCCGGATGCGCGAGGCCGTCTACGGCTTCTTCAATCGCTGGCTGTTCGGTGCCGCGTCTGTAAGACCCGTCGGCGAATCTGCCGTGGGCAGGCCGCCGCTGCGGGACAGGATGGTCTGGTGGGGCCGCAAGGTGCCCGCCCGAATGCGGCCAAAGGCCCTTCGCGAGCTGTGGCGCCGCCGCTGCGAGGCCGCCCTCCGGCCCCACCTGAAGGGCGCGGCCGCCGCGCGAAAGGGGCTGGGCCCGCTGCTGCCCCATGCGCTCGGCATCACGCCAGCGAGCGTTGATCAGTGCCGTGCGGCTGACCCGAAGAGCGTCAGCATCGCGGTGTCCGGGCAGTCCCTGCTCGTAACACCCGCCCGGCGAAGTCGGCCCGGCGGAGGCGAAGTCGAGTTCGCTTTGACCTACAACCGCAGCGCCCTGGCGCAGCGCGTGCATGAGGTCCTGGCCGCGCTTCAGAACGCATCGGGACACAGGACGCTGGTCGGGAAGGGCGACGCCGGGCCGGCCTGTCTGCTGGCGGGAGCCCTGTCAAGGCGCGTCAAGGCCCTCGACGTGGACATGTGCGGCTTCGATCCGGCTGAGGAGAACTCGTGGCGCAGGCACTTCGATACGCCGTGCATCCGGCAGGTCGGCGGACTCGCGACGGCCTTCGCCATGGTCGGTACCCGCCCGCTCGAACTGCGCAGCGCACCGGCGACTCTCAAGGAACTGGCCGCCAGATACGCGCGCTGAAACGAGCCTCCAGCGTTCCGCTCGCCTCGCAGGTCACCGTTGGATGCCCTTCCTGCAGGGGATATAATGCCCTGACGAAGCCCGATGCCCGAGCCGCGAGAGGAGTGATGCAAATGAGGACCCGCCGTTTCGCCCGTTGTCTGTTCGCAGCGCTGTTGCTGTCGGCCGGCCTGCACACGGCGTGGGCCGACGACCCCGACCTGGCGGCGCCGCTGCCCGTTGACCCGAACGTCGAGATGATCGAGCTGCCCAACGGGCTGACGTGCTGGATACGCGCGCACTCGACCCCGCCGAACAGGATGGGCGTCTGGCTCCACGTGGGCAGCGGGTCCATGAACGAGGAGGACGAGGAGCGCGGGCTGGCGCACTTCCTGGAGCACATGGCCTTCCGCGGCAGCGAGAACTTCGCGCCCGGCATGCTGGTGAAATACTTCGAGTCCATCGGGCTGACCTTCGGCCACCATCAGAACGCCTTCACCGGCTTCGACCAGACGACCTATGTGCTGACGCTGCCCAACACGGAGGAGGAGACGCTGCGCAAGGGGCTGCTGTGCATGGCCGATTTCGCCCATCGTCTCAGCCTGCTCGGCGAGGAGCTCGAGAAGGAGCGCGGGGTGGTGCTGGAAGAGATCCGGGCGCGCAAGGGCGCGCGGCAGCGCATCGTCGAGAAACTCCTTCCCGTCCTGCTGCCGGGCTCCCGCGCGGCCGAGCGCCTCCCCATCGGCAAGGAGGAGGTCGTCGAGAGCGTCGAACGCCGCCAGTTCGTGGGTTACTACGGCACGTGGTACCGCTCCGACAACTCGACCCTCCTGATCGTCGGCGACATTGACCCGGAAGCCCTCGCGGCGATGGTAACCGAGGGCTTCGCCGATTGGGAGGCCGCGTCCGACCCGGCCGAGAACGCCGACCCCGGGATCAAGCTCTACACGCGGACCCGCGCCGCGACGATCACCGATCCCGAGCTGACCACCGCGGACGCCAGCGTCGTGTCGGTCAAGCCCCTGGAGGTATTGAAGACGGTCGGCGACTTCCGCCGTGAGCTGGTTGACGACATCGGGATGTGGATCGTGAACCGTCGCCTGGGCGAGATGGTGCAGAAGGGGACGGCGCCCTTTCAGAGGGCCCGGCTGACCAAGTACCCCCTGTGGAACGTCTGCACCTACGTGGAAGCGGAGGCCACCGGCCAACCGGACCGCTCGGTCGCCATGCTCGAGTCCGTGCTGACCGAACTGAAGCGGGCCCGGGAGCACGGCTTCCTGGCGCAGGAACTGGGCGATGCCCGCAAGGCCATCCTGGCCGCGGCCGAACAGGACGCTAAGACCGAGCCCACCAGGGACGCGCGGGCATTCCTCGGCTACATGAACGACTGCGTCTCGCGGGAGCGCAAGCCCATGTCCGAGAGCCAGCGGCTCGGTCTCCTGAAGGCGCTGATGGATGGCGTAACGCTGGAGGAGGCCTGGGCCGCATTCCGCCGCAGCTTCGACGCGGAGACGCGGCTGCTGCTGGTGACAATGCCGGAGAAGGAGGACCTGGCGGTCCCGCCCGACGAGGAGCTGCTCGCGGTCGCAGAAGAAGTCGAGGCGAGCGAAGTTGAACCGCTGCTCGCCAAGGAGCGTCCGGACGACCTGCTGGAAGCGGAACCGACGCCGGGGCACGTCGTCGAGCAGGAGGAGGACCCCGACCTGAAAGTCCTGTCCGTCACGCTCAGCAACGGGGTGCGGGCCCATCTGCGCAGCATGGATTACAAGAAGGACCACGTGATCGTGGCGATCACCCTGGCCGGGGGGGTCATCCGGGAGACCGCGATGAATCGCGGTATTACTGGCGTTGCCACGCTGGCTTTCAATCGGCCGGCCGGCGGCCGGCTCTCCTCCACGGACATCCGCGACATGATGACGGGCAAGAACGTGGCGCTCAGCGGCAGGGCCGGCAGGGACCTGCTGGTCATTAGCATTGCCGGCACTCCCGAGGACATTGAGGAAGGATTCCGGCTCGCCCACCTGCTGCTGACGCAGCCGCGCATCGAGCCACCGGCGCTGAAGATATGGAAGGAGCGCCGTTCCCAGGAGATAGAGGAGCGCAAGACCAGCGTTGTGGCGCATCGCAACGAGGAAGTCATGGCGCTGCTGAGCAAGAACGACCCCCGGCTGAAGTTCCTCGTGCAGGAGCAGGTGGACCGACTCACCCTGGAGGACGGCCAGCAGTGGCTCGAGGGCATCATCCGGTCCGCTCCCATGGAAGTGGCCGTGGTCGGCGACATCGAGCGCGACCGGGCGCTGGGACTCACGTTGAAGTACCTCGGTTCACTTCCGCGCCGTCCCCTCGGGGACGTGGCCCTGGACGGGCTGCGCGAGATCGAGCAGATGCCCGGGCCGCTGGTCTCCGCCGTGGAAGTGGAGACGATCACTCCAAAGGCCGTTCTGCTGGTGGGCTGGCGCGGTGCGGCCTGGACGGCGGTGAAGGAACGCCGCGTTCTGCAGATCGCCTCGCAGATACTGACGACTCGCCTGCGGGAGGAGATCCGCGAAGAGCTCGGCCTCGCCTACTCGCCCTACTGCATCGCCCGGGCGGGAAAGGCCTACCCCGCGGTCGGACTCTTCAGCGCTTACCTGACGGCCGACCCGGAAACCGTGACCGACATGGCCGAGGTCACGCGCCGCGTCATCGAGCAGTTCGCGAAGGACGGTCCGACCGACGACGAGATGCAGGCGGCTCGCAAGCAGTTCCGCAACCTGATCGAAACGGACCAGAAGGAGCCCGGCTACTGGGCGAGCGTCCTATCCGATCTCGATTATCACGGCACCAGGCTCGCAGACGTCAAGCAGGCCATGGAGATGTACACCTCCTACACGCGCGAGGACGTCATGGAGGTCGTGAACAAGTACCTGACGGAGGAAAGGCGCATCCAGGTGATCGCCCTGCCCAAGAGGGAGGCGGAGGAGCCCGAGGCCCACCTGAGGACCCCGACCGCCGAGCCGGCCGCCGTCAGGTGAGGAGGGCCAATGGAAGGCGTCTTTCCCGGCAGGGAGTGGCAGTGGGCCGATGCGGCCGACGCCGGCATAGACCCGGCCGGGCTGGAGTCGGCGCGGGAGTGGCTGGTGTTCGAGGCGGGGGAGCGGCCATGCCGGGCCGTGGTGGTGCGTCACGGGCGAATGGTCGCCCAGTGGCAGCGCGGCGTTGGGACCGACGAACGGCTCGGCATAGCGTCGGCTACCAAGTCGCTTTTCTCGTGCGTGCTGGCCATAGCCGTCGCCGAGGGCAAGGTGGGCTCCCCCGACGACGAGGTCATCGCCTACTATCCGCAGATGATGGAGGTCCCCGAGGGCCGGGGGCCGAAGCCCGGCCGCTTTGCCAAACCGGAGGACCGCGGCATCACCTTCCGCCAGGTCATCAGCAACACGTCCGGTTACATGAAACCGGGCGAGTCGCCGGGCGCCACCTTCCACTACCAGACCTTCGGGATGAACATCCTCTGCCACGCCATCGCTGCGACCTACGGGCTCTACGACAGCTCCGACCCCGGGCGCCTGCCCGGCATCGGCAAGCTGATCGAAGGGCGGATACGCGACCGGATCGGGGGCACGTGGGCCTATCGTCGGGGGAACTTCGAGCATCCGCCCCAGAGCCTGACCGGCATCTTCGGCTACATGACGACCATCGAGGCGAGCGCTCGGGACATGGCCCGCATCGGCCTGCTCTGGCTGCATGGCGGCCGTTGGGACGGCCGGCAGGTCGTGCCGGAAGGTTGGGTCGGCGAAGCAACCCGGACGGCGCCCGACATACGTGCCAACTGCCCCGAGCAGCAGTGGTGCTACGGGCACGGATTCTGGACCAACGATTATGGCAGGCTCTGGCCTTCGCTGCCGCGCGACTCGTTCTCCGCCAGCGGAGCAGGGCGTCAGCACATCTGGGTCTGCCCGAGCCTCGACCTGGTGGTCACCCAGAGCCCCGGTATCTACGAGGACCAGCGGGACAACGACACCGGCCTGCTGGGACGTGTCGTCTGTGCCTGCGCGTGATCCAAGCCCTGGGAGCAACTCCATGTCCCCGCAAACTCACCGCCCGATAGGGATCCACCGGCCGGGCGAGAACGTCCTGGACCCCTTCGGCGGGAGCGGCTCGACGCTGCCTACTCCGCCGTAGCAGCCGCTGCGGCTGCGAAGGCTGGACATCGCCTGCGAGCAGACGGGCCGGCGGGCATTCCTGATGGAGGTCGACGAGCTCTACCCTTCGACTTCGCTCAGGGCGGTGAGCCCGTCGAACCGCTGCGACGTCATCGTCGAGCGCTGGGACCAGTTCACCGGG
>JAUVVP010000028.1 GCA_030604585.1 Planctomycetota bacterium
ACCCGCCTCACCCACCGACCTGCCATCCTGCCGCCGGCACTCCGCGCCGTCCAACCCCGCGTTCCTTCATGCTCAGGGCCTGTCGGATGGATGCGCGCAGCCCATCGGCATCCTCCCTTGCCAGCAGCGGGGCCAGAGCCAGGCCCGTCTCGGCGAACAGGCAGGGCAGGAGCACGCCGGCCGAGGTGACCCGGAGCTTCGCACACTGGGCACACGGCGGGTCCGTGGCGCTGGCGATCAGTCCCACGGTGACCTTCCCCGCCGAAGGGATGCGATAGACCGTCTCCACTGAGAGCGGATCCGCCGGCAGGGGGACCAGGGGCCCGAACGCACGCTCCAGGCGGGCAAGCACCTCGGCGGCAGGCACCGTCTCCTGGCCGACAGACGTGCAGTTCGTGCGGTAGTATTCGACGAACCGGGCGCGGACCCCGGTCCGGGCGGCGAAGGCCACCAACTCCTCGATCTCATCGTCGTTGAGCCCGCGCAGCAGGACGGCGTTCGTCTTCACGGTGGCAAATACGCGAACCGCTTCTTCAATGCCCGCCATCACGTCGGCATGGCCGTCCGTCCCGGCGATCAGCACGAAACGCTCGGGGCGGAGCGTATCCAGACTGACGTTGACCCGGTCGAGGCCGGCCTCCCTCAGGGCACGGGCGCGGCCCGCCAGGCCGATGCCGTTGGTGGTCATCGCCGTCTCGGCAATGCCGGGCACGGAGCTGACGGCCGCCACGACCTGTTCCAGGTCCTGGCGCTCCAGGGGCTCGCCGCCGGTGATGCGCACCTTGCGCGCCCCCTCCGCGGCGGCGCATTCCACAAGAAGGCGCAACTGCGACACAGTAAGCTCCGCCCCTCCTCCGGCGCCCTCGCACCCGCGGGGCCGGCAGTAGACGCAGTTCAGCGAGCACCGCGCCGTCACAGACAACCGCAGGTATTGGAATCTCGCCCCGCTCATATCCTGAAGAACCTCAACCTCTCGCCCTCCCGCACCTGCTCGATGCCCCGGGCAACCACGAGGTATGCGTCGGCGGCGCTTGCTCCGACGATGTCGGCGGCGCCGTGGTATTGGCATCTGCGCAGGGCGCTGACCCCGTCGCGACGCTCGACGGTGCAGGGCATGACGTTCATCCGCGCCGGGTTGTTCTTGAACCCTTCGGCTGCGACGCCCTCTTCGAAGCGCGGCGGCAGGTCCGTCGCGCCGCTCATGGCGGCCATCGCCGGGGCCACCAGCATGTGGAAGATCACGAAACAGGACTGCGGGTTGCCCGGCATGCCGAAGACGAGGGTCCGCCCTGCGATCCCGAAGAAGACGGGCTTGCCGGGCTTGATCGCCACCTTGTGAAAGATGCGTTTGACGCCCACCCGCTGAAGCGCCGCCGGCACCAGGTCGTACTGCCCCATGGAGACGCCGCCGCTGATGACGAGCACGTCTGACTCCAGCCCCTTGCGCAAGCCGGCGGCCAGCTCCTCTTCCTCGTCGCCGACGATGCCCAGGTAGGTGAGGTCCCGGCAGACCGGGGCCATCAGGGAGGAGAGCATCGGCCCGTTGGAGCTGAAGATCTTGCCCTCGGGCACGGCCTGGCCGGGCTCGACCACCTCATTGCCGGTGCAGAGCAGCGCGCCCGTGGGACGGCGATAGGCCGAAAGCTCGCCGTAGCCGGCCGCCGCCGCCGCCCCGATGCGCAAAGGCGTCAGCCCCTGCCCGGCCCTCAGCACTGTGTCGCCGGCCCGCACGTCCTCGCCGGCCGCGCAGATGTTCATGCGCGAGGGCTCCAGGACGCGGACCTTGCCGCCGTCGGTCCGCTCCGTGTCCTCCACCATCACGACCATGTCGGCGCCCTCCGGCACCGGCGCCCCCGTCGTGATGACGGCCGCCTGGCCGGGTCCAAGGGTGAGTTCGGGGGGCTGGCCGGCGAAGACTTCGCCGATGACTTCCAACTCGGCGGGCAGCTCTCCAACGTCCTCGCTCCGGACGGCGTATCCGTCCATGGCCGCCTTGTTGAACGGGGGGCGGGCGATGCGGGCCACCACGTCCTCGGCCAGCACCAGGCCCCGTGCGGCCGCGGTCGGGACCTGCACGGGGCCGCACGTCGTCACATTCTCGAGCGTCAGGCGCAGCGCATCTTCGTAGTCAATCATCGGCAGGCTCTCCAGCATTCATCAGGTGCAGGCTGTTCGCCTTGAAGGAGAAGTAGACCCGGCTTCCCGGCCGTATGCCCAGGTGCTCCAGGGAATGGGCGGTGATGAGCGAAGTCATCGGGTGTCCCTCAAACTCGGCCGTGACGGCATAGACGCCTCCCTGCTGCTCGACTGAGGCCACCCGGCCGGCGAGCTGGTTGCGGGCGCTGGTCGTTACCGGTTCGGTGGAGATGATGATGTGCTCCGGCCGCACGGCGGCGCGCGCCGGCCCCACTACGCGGGCGGTCGCGACCAGCCTCAGCGCGCCGGACCGAAAGACCGTTACGTCGCCGTCGGGGCGGGCCAGTCCCTCGTAGATGTTGCGACAGCCGGTGAACTCGGCGACGAAGGCGTCGGCGGGCCGCTCGAAGACCTCCGCCGGTTGGCCGACCTGGAGCAGCCGGCCGGCCTGCATCACGCCGACGCGCTGGCCGAGTTCCCGCGCCTCCGCCTGGTCGTGGGTCACGTGCAGGACGGTGAGGCCGGTGCGGCGGTGCAGGCGCTTGAGTTCACGGCGCAGGCCGGCCTGCCTCAGGGGGTCCAGCGCTCCCAGCGGCTCGTCCATCAGCAGGAGCTGCGGCTCGACGGCCAGCGCCCTGGCGATGGAGACGCGCTGCTTCTCGCCGCCGCTCAGTTGCTCGGGGTCGCGGTCCAGGATTCCTTCGATGCGCAGCATGGCGGCCAGGCGCTGCACGGTCTCCCGCACGCGGTCGGGCCGCTGCCTGCGCAGGCGGAGGCCGTAGGCGATGTTCTCCCTGGCCGTGCGGTGGGGGAAGAGCATGCTGTCCTGGTAGACGAAGCCCACTCCGCGCGCCTCCGGCGGCAGGTGGGTGACGTTGCGCCCACCCAGGAGCACCTCGCCGCTGTCCACCGTGTGGAACCCGGCGACCAGCTCCAGGAGCAGGCTCTTGCCCGCCCCGCTGGGGCCGAGCAGGACGAAGAACTCCCCGTCGCGCACGTGCAGGCTCACGTCGCGCAGGGAGAAGCCCGGCCATCGCTTGGTAACGCTGCGCAGTTCAAGCATTTGTCGCTACCCCCGGCGGCCCCACGCGTCTGCCCGCGGCGAGCCGCAGCAGCACGAAGAAGGCCAGGCAGATCAGCACCAGCAGCACGGCCACCGGCCGCGAGCCCGCCAGCCCAAAGCCCGTATACCGGTCGTAGATGAGCGTGCACGCCACCTGAGGATGATAGGCCAGTATGACGACGGCGCCGAACTCCGAGACCGCCCGCGCCCAGCACATCACGGCCCCGGACAGGATGGCCCCCGATGACATGGGCAGCGAGACCCGGAAGAAGGTCTGCCAGGCGCCCGCGCCGAGGCTGCGCGAGACGTTCTCGAGGCGTGGGCTCACCGCCTCGAACCCCGACCTGGCGGCATTGATGACGAACGGGGCCGACAGGAAAAGCATCGCCGCCACCGTTCCCGGGAAGGCGTCCACGAACCGCAGGCCGAGCGCACCGGCCGGCCCGCCTATGACGCCCCTGGGGCTGAGCACGCCCAGCAGGGCGATCCCCGCCACCGTGTGCGGAACGACCACCGGCATGTCCACCAGGCCCTGCACGACAGCCTTGCCGGCGAAGTCGCGCCGCGCCATGACGTAGCCCAGCGGCACGCCGAGCGCTACGGCAATGGCCGTGGCCACTACCGCCGCGCTGATTGACACCCACAGCGCCGAGCGCACCTCGGGCTCACGCAGCGCCTGCCACAGCGAAGTCGGCGTCTCTTTCGCTACCATCGCCACTATGGGCACGGTGACGAACAGCAGGATCACCGCCCCGAGGGCGGCAAAGGCCGGCGTCATCAGCGTCCGTCGCATGGCGGCCTCCGGTGAGTCGGGTTAGAGAGTGCCAATGCATTCCCCGTGTTCATCCTGCTCCTACTCGTGCTCGTGCTTGCTCTCGCCCTCGGTCAGTGTGTCCCGCAGCGGTCCCGCCTCCACCCGGCTTGCCGGAGACAGCACGGCGGGGCTGAGGGGCCTCTGGCCGCTCTCCTCCATGATCTGCCGCCCCCGCTCGGACAGTATCAGTTCGATGAACCGCCTTGCCAGCTCGGGCTGCCGCGCGGACGATGGAATTGTCATACCGTAGACTATGGGGCCGGCGACGACCTGCGTGGTCCTCTCGGCCCGATCGGCCGACTGTGCCACGCGGACGCGGCCGTACTCGCCCGCCAGGTCCGCACGGCTCAGGTTCACCTCGTCCGGCAGTGCGAGGAAATCCAGCCCGTGCTGCATCGCGACGCTGCGGTAGATGAATGCGTAGTCTATGGCCCCCGTCTCGAGGAGCGCGACCAGGTCCGTCTCCTTCGGCCGAAGGACGAGCCGGTCGCCGTAGGCCACGTTGGCGGGCGCGCGTATGAGGGCGCCCTCGCCCGACTGCTCCAGGGCGACATTGGAATGGGCGACGACGAGTTCTGCAAAGAGCCCCTTCCTGCCCAGGAGCGACTCGGCCAGGTAGACGCAGAACAGGCTCCGGTAGCCGCACGGGTCGCGGTTCGGGTCGGACATGCCCACCCTGACGCCCGGCGACAGGAGCGCCTCCGTCCAGTTCGCCTGCGTGATCGGATTGCCGGCGTCCCGGTAGGCAATGCACATGGCGTTGCGCGCGAACAGGACGTTCCAGTCCGCCCACCTCGGCTCGGACTCAATCATCAGGCTATCTATGAGCTGGTAATCGGCGGAGGCCACCAGGTCGGCCGGCTTGCCCAGGTCGGTGACCTGTCGGATGGCCGTCGCGCTGCCGTAGGCCTCGCGCTGCACGTCCACGCCGGGGTTTTCCGCCTCGAAGGCCCTCTCCATCTCGCGGAAGGGCACTGCGAGGCTGCCCGCGTGGAAGACCTTCAGGACCTCGCCCTTCGGTCGGCCGCAGCCGGCGGCCAGCAGAAGCGTCAGCGCGCTAAATGTCAGCCAGTTCCAGTTCAACCTGGCCCTCCTCAACCAGCTCGTCCAGCCTGGACTCGATGCGGCGGAACAGCTCGAGCACGGCCCGTCCTGCGGCGGTCAGGCGCGTGCCCCCGCCTCCTTTGCCGCCCCGGCTCTTCTGGACCAGCTTCCTGTTCCATCGCTGCTCGCTGGTCTTCAGCAGCGTCCAGGCGCGGCGGTACGAGAGCCCCAGCCTGCGGGCGGCGGCCTGGATGGAGCCCTCGCGCTCAATGGCTTCCAGCAGGGCGGCCCGCCCCCGCCCGAAGAGGTGCCCGCCGTCCACCTCGATCCATATCTTGGCCCTCAGTTTCACTTGAAGCACCCCAACTGGCAGCGCACTATCTTGATCCGCGCCCTGTTGCACGCTTCGCCGACCTTGCCGGGATCAACGCCCAGGCGGCGGGCCAGCGCCAGCGCCTTGAAGCACGGGATGCGGCCGTCCTCGGCCTCGGCTTCCGCGGCTTCGGCGATCCGCTTGTCTTGCTCCTGGGTCATGCGGCCATTCCTCCTCGGCGTCGTGCGAGCCGTTATGCGGTTCGCGCATAACGCCTGCCGGAAAAAAGGGCGGAGCTGCTCCGCCCGCACTTCCCTATTCCGCTTCGATGGCTGCCGGCTCGCCGGCCGGCATCGTCAGCTTCACGGCGCAGACCTTCAGTTCGGGGATCTTGGCGATCGGGTCCAGGGCGGGATTGGTCAGCGCGTTGGCCGGGGCCTCGCGGAAGTGGAAGGGCATGAAGACGGTGCCCTCAGGCACCCGGTCGGTGACCAGGGCCCTGACCTGGACGGCGCCCCGCCGGCTGGCCACCTCCACCAGGTCCCCTTCGCCGATCCCCTCGCGCGCGGCGTCCTGCGGGTTGATCTCGAACGGCGTGGGCGGGGCGATTTCGTCCAGCCCGGCCGACTGGCGCGTCAGCGTCCCCGTGTGGAATTGGTATAGCAGACGGCCGGTTGTCAGCAGGTACGGATACTCCTCGTCGGGCAGTTCGTTCGCCTCACGGAACGGCGTGGGGTGGAACTTGCCCCGGCCCCGCTTGAACTCGCCCTGGTGCAGGAACACGGTCCCGGGGTGTGCCTTATCGGCGCAGGGCCACTGGAGGCCCTCGCCCTCGATGCGCTCGAGGCTAATCCCGCCGTAGATGGGGGTCAGCCGCGCGATCTCGTCCATGATCTCCGCCGGGCCAGCGTAGGACATCGGGTGTCCCATCTTCGTGGCGAGCCGGCAGATGATGCGCCAGTCGGCCCATGCCTCGCCCGGCGGGTCGAGCGCCTTGCGAACGCGCTGCACGCGGCGCTCGGTGTTGGTGAAGCTGCCGTCCTTCTCGGCGAAGGAGGCCGCCGGCAGCACCACGTCCGCCATCTGCGCCGTCTCGGTCAGGAAGATGTCCTGGACGCAGAGGAAGTCGAGGCTCTGGAGCGCCTCCCGGACGTGGTTGATGTCGGGGTCGCTCAGCATCGGGTTCTCGCCCATGACGTAGAGGCCCTTGACGCGGCCCTCGGCGGCGGCGTTGGTCATCTCCACCACGGTCAGGCCCGGCTCCTCCGACAGGGCCACGCCCCAGGCCCGCTCGAACTTGCCCCGCGCCTCCGGGTCGTCCACCTTCTGGTAGCCGGGATAGACGTCGGGCAGGGCGCCCAGGTCGCAGGCTCCCTGGACGTTGTTCTGCCCGCGCAGCGGGTTGACGCCGGTGGATTCCTTGCCCACGTTGCCGGTCAGCATGACCATGTTGGCCAGAGCCAACACGTTGTCGGTGCCGGTGGTGTGCTGCGTGATGCCCATGCTGTAGATGATGGAGGCGCGCTCGGCGCCGGCGTAGGTGCGGGCGGCGGCGCGGATGTCGTCGGCGGGCACGCCGCTGATGGCCTCGGCCCGTTCCGGCGTGTAGTCCTGCACGGAGCGGCGGAACTCGTCGAACCCCTCGGTGCGCTCCGCCACGAACGCCTCGTCGGCCAGGCCCTCGGCCAGGATGACGTTCATCATCGCGTTGAACAGGGCCACGTCCGTGCCCGAGCGCTGCCGCAGGTGCAGCTCGGCGAAGCGGACCAGGTCAATGCGCCGCGGGTCGGCCACTATGAGCTTCGCGCCGTGGCGTGTCACTGCCGCCTTGATGTAGAGGGCGATGATCGGGTGGGCCTCGGTGGTGTTGGAGCCGGTGACGAGGATGCAGTCGGCGTTCTCGATCTCGGCAATCGAGTTCGTCATGGCGCCGCTGCCGAAGGCGCGGGCCAGTCCCGCCACGGTCGAGGCGTGGCAGAGGCGGGCGCAGTGGTCCACGTTGTTGGTGCCGACGACGGCCCGCATGAACCTCTGAAACAGGTAGTTCTCCTCGTTGGTGCACTTGGCGGAAGAGAGGCCGGCCACCGCATCCGGCCCGTGGGCGGCCTTGATCTCGCCCAGCCGCCGGGCGACCAGATCGAGCGCCTCCTCCCAGCCGGCCTCTTCGAACTTGCCGTCGCGCCTGATCAACGGCCTGGTCAGCCGGTCCGGGGAGTTTATGAAATCGAGTCCGAACCGCCCTTTAACGCACAGGCTGCCGCGACTGACCAGGTGCTCGTCCTCACCCCGAATGCGGACGATCCGCCCGCCGCGCAGGCCGAGTATCAGCCCGCAGCCGCACCCGCAGTAGGGGCACGTCGTCGTCACCTCCCGGGTGGGGGGCAGCACCTCCCACTTGGCCGAAAGCGCCCCCGCCGGGCAGCGCGCGATGCACTCCCCGCAGGACTCGCAGACCGACTCGCTGATGGGCAGGTCGCCGAACGTGCCCACCCGGCTCTCGAAGCCCCGGCCGAGGATCTCGATGGCCCCCACGCCCCGCAGCCCCAGGCAGGCGCGCGTGCACCGGCCGCACAGGATGCACTTGGACAGGTCCCGCGTGAAGAACGGGTTGCTGTCGTCCACGACGGCTTCCCGCTCGATCGGTTTCAGGCGTTTCTCCGTGATCCCGAGGTAGGAGGCCACCTTCTGAAGCTCACACTGCTGGTTGGAGGTGCAGGTCAGGCAGTCGGGCGGATGGTCCGCTATGAGCAGCTCGCAGGTCATGCGCCGGACGCGGTTGACCGCCTCGGTGTCGGTCTGGACCACCATGCCGTCGGACGCCACCGTGGTGCAGGCCGTCGGCAGCCCGTCCGTGCCCTCGATCTCCACGATGCACATCCGGCAGGCGCCGGCGGGCTCCAGGTCCGCATCATAGCAAAGCGTGGGGATGTAGATGCCGGCGCTGAGGGCTGCCTCGAGCACTGTTGCCCCCTCAGGGGCGCTCACCTGCCGGCCGTCTATCGTAAGGGATATGTCTGACACGCTCGGTCAGTCCTCCAGCTCTTCCAGGTCGCAGCGCAGGCAGCGGCCCGCCTCGGCAAGCGCCGCCTCTTCGGAGAAGGTGAGTTCGACCTGGCGGAAATCGCCCACTCGTTCGGCGGCCGGGCGTCGCGGGATTTCCGTGCGCGGGCGCTCGTCCTGCTCCTCGAGCATCTCGCCGACGCCGGCCTCCTCGACCGGGGCCACCACTTCGTCTATCTCGCCTTCACCGCCCAGGTAACGGTCTATCGAGATGGCCGCCTGGCGGCCGTCGGCTATGGCCTCTATGATCGAGGCGGGGCCCGTCACCACGTCCCCTGCCGCGAAAACGCCTGCACGGCTGGTCTGAAGGGTCATCTTGTCCGCCTTCACGCGGCCGCGGCTGTCCACCTCGCATCCGACCCTGGCCGGCGTCTCGGGAACCTGGCCCACGGCCATGATGACGGAGTCCACCGGCATCTCGAACTCGCTGCCCTCGATGGGAAGCGGCCGCGGCCGGCCGCTGTCGTCCACCGGTCCCAGCTCCATGCGCACGCAGCGCAGCGTCAGGGCGCCGTTGTTGCGGATGACCGCGACGGGCGCGGCGAGGAACTCCATCTTCACGCCCTCGGCACGCGCTTCCTCGACCTCTTCGTCGGCGGCTGGCATCTCCGCCCGCGTGCGGCGGTAGACGATGGTGACCTCGCCCGCGCCGACCCGCCTGGCGCTGCGGGCTGTGTCCATGGCCGAGCTGCCCCCGCCGATGACGGCGACGCGTTCACCGACCTGCACGGGCTCGCCGCGGTTGACCTTGCCCAGGAAGCTGATGCAGTCGGAGACCTGAGGGTGGTCCTCGCCGGGGATGCCCATCCTCAGCCCTTCCTGCGCGCCGTAGGCCAGCAGCATCGCGTCGTATCCCCTCTTCAGCAGCTTGTCAACGGAGGCGACGGCGGAGTTGGTGCGTATGCGCACGCCCGCTTTCTTGATCTCCGCGATCTCGGCGTCGATCACCTCGCGCGGCAGCCGGAAGGCAGGAATGCCCGCGCGGAGCGTGCCTCCGGCCTCCGCCTCGCGTTCGAACACCGTGGGCTTGTGGCCGAGCCTGGCCAGGTAGAAGGCGGCCGTCAGGCCGGCCGGTCCCGAGCCGACCACGGCCACCCGCTTGCCCGTGGGCTCGGGCCTGGGGCGCCTCTTTCTGCGCTTGCGCGCTCCGCGCTCCGCGGCGAAGCGTTTCAGGGCCCGCACGGCGATCGCCTCGTCGAGCTGGCCCCGGCGGCATTTCGTCTCGCAAGGGTGCACGCAGACCCACCCGCAGACCGAGGGGAACGGGATCTTCTCCCTGATGACGTCCAGCGCGTCCCTGTAGCGCTTGTCGGCGATGTAGCGGATGTAGCGCGGCACGTCTACGCCGGCCGGGCAGGTGTGCCGGCACGGCGCGACGACGATGCGCTGGCAGACCGTTGCCGGGCACTTCTTGCGCAGGATGTGCGCTTCGTATTCGTCGCGGAAGTAGCGGATGGTGGTCAGCACCGGATTGGGTGCGGTCTGGCCCAGGCCGCACAGCGATCCCTGCTTGACCGCCTCCCCGATCTCCACCAGCAGGTCCAGGTCCTCGGGCCGGCCGCGCCCGGCGGTGATGTCGTCCAGGATGCGCAGCATCTGCCGCGTGCCCAGCCGGCAGGGCGCGCACTTGCCGCAGGACTCCTGCTGGGTGAACTCGATGAAGTAGCGGGCGATGTCCACCATGCAGGTGTCTTCGTCCATGACGACCATGCCGCCGGAGCCCATGATGGAGCCGGCCTCGGCCAGCGTCTCGTAGTCCACCCGCAGGTCCAGCAGGCTGGCCGGCAGGCAGCCGCCCGACGGGCCCCCGGTCTGCACGGCCCTGAAGCGCTTGCCCTCCGGAATGCCGCCGCCGATGTCATAGACCACTTCCCGCAGCTTGATGCCCAGCGGCACTTCCACCAGGCCCGTGCGGTTCACCTTGCCGGCCAGGGCGAACGTCTTGGTGCCCCGGCTTTGCTCGGTCCCGTACTGCGAGAACCAGTCGCTGCCGCGTTCCAGGATCACCGGCACGTTGGCCAGCGTCTCGACGTTGTTGATGTTGGTCGGCCTTCCGTGCAGCCCCTCCTGGGCGGGGAAGGGCGGCCGAGTGCGCGGCATGCCCCGGCTGCCCTCGATGGACGCCAGCAGGGCGGTCTCCTCGCCGCAGACGAAGGCGCCGGCGCCTTCCTTCAGCTTCACGTGCAGTCGGAATCCGGAGTCCAG
>JAUVVP010000141.1 GCA_030604585.1 Planctomycetota bacterium
ATGCGCCCGTCCGGGCCGAAGGTCACGCTGTAGCCGCGTTCGAGCACTCTGAGGGGGCTGAGTGCTTCCAGGCGCCGGCCCGTTCCCATAATCGCCTCCCTGAGCAGTCCGAGCCGGTGAGCGAACAGCGTCTTGAGCTTCTCCAGGACGTCGTCGAGGCGCTGGGCTCTTTCGCGCAGGGCTGCCTCGGGGCGCCTGAAGGCGTAGCGGGAGGTGACGGCGGCCAGGCGCGTCCGTCCCCGCTCCACCATGCCCTGAAGCGCCATGGCGAGGCGCTTGCGCCGCTCCTTGAGGCGCTCCAGCAGCTCGGTCCGGTCGGGCACGACTATCTCGCCGGCCTCCGTGGGCGTGGCGGCCCGCACGTCGGCGGCAAAGTCGGAGATGGAGAAATCTATCTCATGCCCCACGGCGCTGACGATCGGGATGCGGCTGCGGTAGATGGCGCGGGCGACGGCCTCCTCGTTGAACGCCCATAGGTCCTCGAGGCTGCCTCCGCCGCGCCCCACGATGATGAGGTCGAGGTCGGGCCGCTTCGCGTTCAGCAGGTCTATGGCTGCCGCGATCTCGCCCGCGGCCTCACCTCCCTGCACCCGCGACGGCAGCAGGTAAAGCTCAACGGCCGGGAAGCGACGCGACATGACGTTGATGATGTCCCGAATGGCCGCGCCGGTGGGGCTGGTGACAACCCCGATCCTGCGCGGGAAGGGCGGCAGGGGCTTCTTGATCTCCTCGCGGAACAGGCCTTCCTTCTCCAGCCTCTCCATGAGCCGGCGGAAGGCGAGCTGGAGGGCGCCCAGACCCCTGGGTTCCATCCACGAGATGATGAGCTGATAGCTGCCCCTTGGGGCGTAAACGTCAATCGCGCCGCGCGCCACGACCTCCATCCCCTCTTCCGGCTCGAAGCGGAGCGAGGAGGCCACGCCGCGCCAGATGACGCCGCTGAGGACCGCATGTTCGTCCTTCAGCGTCAGGTAGACGTGCCCGGAGGTCGCCCGCGTAAAGCGGGATATCTCGCCGACTACGTAGACGCTGGGGAAGGCGGACTCAAGGTTCTCCTTGATGCGGGCGGTCAGCTCGGAGACGCTCAGCGGCCCCATGCTCTGGTCACTCTGAGGGGGCAGTCCGGTCATGGCGGCTCGACTACGGTTAAGCGTGCGGCGCCGCCACCGGGGACGGGAGGCTATCGCCTGGCGCGGCGCCGGTCGTCAAAGACACCCCAGCCGGCCGGGCCGAAGCCGAAGAGGATGGCGAAGTCCTGGTTCGCCTCCTCGAAACGCAGCCCGAAGTCCAGGAGCCATTTGTGCAGCACCCGCCGGATGATGATGCTCGTCTGGAGGTTCCTCTGGTCGCCGGCGCCGCGGGAATCGAACTCGTACTGCTCGAACACGAGCAGCTTGTAGCGGTCGCTCAGCTCGCAGATCAGTTCAGCGGTGACGGTGGAGTTCAGGTCGGAGATCCTGTCGTAGTCCAATCTGAGTTCCCACCGGGGCAGGTAGTTCAATGACCCGCCGAAGTTGAGGACATCGGGCTGCCTCTCAAGGCCGATGCGGTTGTCGCGGGAGTGCAGCGAGACGTGGTCGCTGAGGCGCATCTCGAAGTCCGCCCGCAGGAAGTCCTCGTCCAGGGCGCTCAGCACCGAGCTGCTCGAGCGGCTCACGAGGGCCACGTCCAGCTCCGCCCAGTTCTCCGACTGCCATCTGCCCCCCTGCATGCGCTTGGTCTGGAGCCGCTGGCGCAGCCCGAGTGTCAGCTCCGTGCCGCTGTCAATGGCGTCGCGGCCGTCCATCTGGATGAAGTCCTCCGAGCCGGCTCCGGAGGCCGTGAGGACTTCGACGCCCGCGTGCGGGATGAGGATGTGGCGCAGGCGGTTCAGGTTGAACAGCTTGCTGGCAAGGCCGAACGTCCGGCTGAAGGTGGTGCTGGCCGTCAAGCCCGCCCCCAGCGCCGAGCGCCTCTCGGAGCCCTGGAACGAGCCGCCGACCGCAGCGCTGTCGCCGGCCCACGTCGCCAGCGCCCGCACGAACGGGTCAAGCCGGAAGATGCTCATCGAGAAGGGCAGCGAGAGCTTGTGCTCCGTGTGCAGGCGCGTCAGGCTCGGCGGGCCTGCCGGCGGGGGTAACAGCGCGTCGCTGAACTCAAGCTCGTAGTAGCCCGCCACCACCGAGCCGTCGTAGACCAGCCGCCCCAGCGGCAGCCCGACGATCTCCAGGTCCAGGCTCGGCCTCTGCTCCACCTGCGTCAGGAAGCTGTTGACCTGCTGCTTGTAGAGCAGCGCCAGGTAGGTTGAGTTGCGCAGGTAGCGGACCAGCAGATAGCTTTCGGGCGCCTTCTCTTCCTCGAAGTCCGCCTCGAAGTACTCGTCCAGGAAGCCCCCGTCCGACAGCCAGTAGTATTCCGCGTCAACACGCCAGTGGCGGCTCAACTGCGAGCGGTGCTCCAGGTGGAAGCCCCCGCGGTTCTGCCTCGGCACGGGCAGGCCGGTGTCGTCCTCGTTGCCGCTGTCGCTTACGTAGTAGCCTCGGACGCGGCCCTCGTGCCGGGCGTAGGGCTCCTGGCCGAACTCGTAGAGCAGCTCCGTCCCCACGGCCGGCCCGCGCGAGCCGTAGTAGTCCAGGTTGACGGTCCAGGTGTCCACCCACGGGGGAGGAGTGGTCAGGTCGAGCGGCTGCCACGTGGTCTGGACAAAGGCGCCGAACTTGCTCGAGGTGCCTATGGCGTAGTCGGTCAGCAGGTAGGAGCGGCGCGTCAGGTCCACCCCGACGAAGGGCACCCACAGCAGCGTGCGTTCCGCCTCGCCCATGTACAGCCGCACGTCCTCGGCCGTCACGAGGGCGCTCTCGGCCTCCCGCAGCACCTGCAACCTCTCCGCTCGGAACAGGTAGTGCGGCCGGGCGAATCCGCACGTGGTAATGGAGGCACGCTCGACCTTCAACGTCTTGCTGTCGATCAGATACACCTCTTCCTCACCGCGGAAGACGTAGACGGTATCTACGGGAGCCAGCGGGTCCTTCATCCTCACTTCCGCGGCCGTGGCCAGGCCGCGGGCGCGGCTCGGGTTGATGTAGACCTCGTCGGCGCTCAGGGACTCCAGCAGTCCGGCGATCTCCAGCGCAGCGCCCGCGCGTGATCCGGCGGGCACGGGCGCGCCGGGCTTTCGGGAGATGCGCACATTGCCCTGGGCGTAGATCTCGTAGACATCGCGCGTCATGTCGATCCACAGCACGGCTGCATCCGCCCGCATCGTCAGGTTGCCGTAGGCGCCGTGCACGTCGCCGATGAAGACCGCCGCAATCGGCTCCTCCTCCAGGAAGACGACCATCTGCTCGGCGTCCAGAAGCTCAAGGATAGCCTCCACACGTTCTTCGGGCTCGGCCGCCGGGACGGCCTTCCAGCTCTCCTCCTGCAGGTCACGGGTGAGGGCCTGCGCCTTGGTGAACAGCGGCGAGGCGACGGGCTCCTCAGACCTGGTCAGGGGGCAGTCCCACGCGAAGGACAGCGTGCTCGTGAACCGCATCAGGATCGCCACGGCGTCGGGCTCGCGCACCTGCTGCCCTTCGATCAGGCGCAGCCGCGACCGGGGCGGAGCGCTCTCGGCGTAGACCCTCACCATAGCCGCCTGGACGCCCTCGCGCTCGGACAGCGCCCTGTCAAACCAGACCACCATGCGCGGCGCGGCCAGGCGCACCGGCCCCTGGCGGATCACGGCTCCCTCCTCGGCCACGAAGACCCTTACGCCTGCCTGCTGCCACGTCGTGACGGGCTTGAGGCTTTCCAGCCGGAGGATGTCGTGGCTGTAGTCGCCTTCGACAAACCTGCTCTGCGCGCGGCACGGCAGCGAGCAGAGCAGTGAAAGCCCAAAGGCCAGGAGGGCTGCTTGCGCGGTTGCGCGTCGGGACATCTTCTCGGTTCTGCCGGAGGCCATTCGGGCGGCTCAACACCGGATATGGGAGGAGACACGGTGCCCGCGGCGTCGGCGCTACCAAACGGGCCGGCGATCTTTTACCATATTCCGCCGTTTCTGTAAAACAGACGGCCTGCATCGGGCGCTCGCGGCCCTCTGAGCGGCCCCGAGGCCCGAGAGAGGACGCGCCGAAAGCTGCGCCCTCTCTGCGCAAGCGCGCTCCGGCCGGCGGAGGATCGCACGCAATGGACGTTGAGAGGCACAACCTGGCCCAGATAGAGCGGCTCAACCAGCGGGGCGGCCGCACGCTGAGCATCGTTGACCTGATCGAGGACGGCACCATCACCGCTGAGATGGCGGCCCTCTGCTGGCTGGCAGTCGAGCACGGGGGCGGCTTCGTCACGGGCGCGGTGCCCGGCGGAGCGGGGAAGACCTCCCTGATGGCGGCCCTGCTGGCGTTTCTGCCGCCGGGCGAGAAGATCACCACCGTCGCGGACCGCAGCGTCATAGACGCCGCCCTGAGCGGCGCGATGGCGCTGCCGGCGACGCTGCTGGCGCACGAGATCGGCTCGGGCCACTGGTTTGGCTACATCTGGGGCCGCGACGCGGCGGACTTCTTCAGTCTCGCCGGGCAGGGGTTGCGCTGCGTCTCCTGCCTGCACGCCGACACACCTGAGCAGACGCAGCAGGCGCTCAGTTCCCTCGGTGTGGCGGAGGGCGACCTCGGACGCCTCGCCTTGCAGCTTTTCATGCACATGGGCGGCGGCCGGCGCCGCATAGTGCGGCGCGTCAGCGGGCTTCACTGCTTCCTGGACGGGCGCCTCCGGACCCTCTACCGCTGGCGGCCCACGGATGACGCCTTTGAACCGGCCCTGGACCGCCGGGAGGTCTGCGCGCTGCTCGGCGCACAATACGCGGCGCCTGCGCAGCAGGTGAACGCACGATGGCAGCACTACGAAGGGCGCCTGCGGGCGCTCCAGGAGGAAGGCGTCCGCTCGTTCGCCCAGGTGCGGCGCCGCATCGTGCAGGCCTACGGCGCCTGAACGCTGCGCTTTGCATGTGCGCGAGCCGCCGGATACACTGGTCTTGTCGCTTGCTAAAGGGGATTTGCGGAGTCTGCGCCGTGGCCGAAGAGGACCGTAGAGCTTTGCACGTTGTGTTCACGATGGACTGCCTGCCGGCGGGAGCGACGGGCGGCATCCAGGGCCCCGAGCGTTGGGACGGGGCGGCGGGGGCGGCCGTTGCGTTTGCGCAGGCCGTGGTCGGCGAAGGCTTCGGCGCCACGTTTTTTGTCGCGCCGGAGGCCCTGAAGCGGTTGCGCGGGGCCGTGGACGAGATTCGCTCGGCGGGTTGTGAACTCGGCCTGCTCTGCCATCCGCAGCTTTCCAGCTACCACGCCCACCTGGGGGCCTACAGCTACGAGCGGCAGCGCGAGATAGTGGGACTGGCAAAGAAGGCGTGGGAAGACGCCCTCGGCGAGAGCACGGAGACGTTCCGGCCGGGATTCTTCAGCGCCAACGACTATACCTTCCACGCCCTCTGCATGGAAGGCTTCCGGCAGGGGAGCTGCTCCCTGCCGGGGCGGATGGACAACGAGCAGTGCAGCATGTGGTTCGGCAGCTACCCCTTCGCTCACCACACGGACCCCCTGGACCGCACCACGCAGGGGACGATGGAGTTCTTCGAGGTGCCCGTCACCAGCGACTTCGCCGCCGTCTCCTACCTCAGCTACGAGACCTACACGCCGCCCCACCTGCGCATCGAAGAGCCCGACATCCATGAGTATGCACGCGACCTCATCCTTAGCCAGGTGGACAAGATGGACGAGGATGAGATCCCGGCTCAGACTATCGGCTTCGTGACCTCGAACGTGGTCGGCTGGGGGCGGCAGGACGACCCGCACGTCGAAAGGCTGCGGAACCTGTGCGGCATGCTGCGCGAGCTGGCCGAAGAGCGCGACATGGACCTGTGCTGGACCCCGCTGGCGGCCCTCCATGAGATGTCCGACCGGCAGCTCGGTGTGCCGCGGGGCCTCGAAGACGCCGTGTGAGAGGAGCTCTGCCGGCCGGCTACCGGGTTGAGAGGAAGGATGGCAGACGAGGCGTCCATGACCGAAGAGGGCAGCTACATAGCAGTGCGCTGCGGCAACTGCGGCGCCGC
>JAUVVP010000265.1 GCA_030604585.1 Planctomycetota bacterium
CCGAGGGGGTAGCCAGCACGGCATAGATTCCGTTCCGCGTCAGGCTGTCCATGATGGTGTCCAGCCAGTCGAACTCGAAGCGGTCCGGCGCGGGCTGGAGGCTGACCCAACTGAACACCCCGACCGTGGCCACGTTGACGTTGGCCAGCTTCATCAAGCGCATGTCCTCCTGCCACACCTCGGGGGACCACTGTTCGGGGTTGTAATCGGCGCCGTGGAAGAAGCGGGGCAGCTTCTGGTTGACCGGCGGGAATGTCCTCTCCATGGGGCACCTCAGGTTGCGGGCCAGGAGACGTCGCGCTGAGAGTATAACCCAAACGGCAGGCCACATAAAAGACACCGGCCGGCGGCGCGCCGCCCGCTTGAAAGGTTCCGGGCCCTCTGTTATAGTGCAGCGCCGGCCGGGGTCAGCACGCGGATGCCCGGCTGCGGCGGCTGCCTGCCCCACGGGCACGCCGGCGATACAATCCTGCACGGATGAGGGGCCCATCGTCAGCCATGACGCAGCCTCCAAAGGGCGCAGAAGAGCTGGCTTACGCCCTGATAACGCCCTACAGCCTTCACAAGAGCCGCACGGGAGGGATCATCGCCCGCCTGCTCTGGGCCAACGTGAAGCTGGTGGCGGCCAGGATGTACGCCCCTCGCCCCGGCAGCGGATTCGTCGAGGAATACTGCGACGCCATCTACGACCCCGGCGCGCGCCACATACCGCTGCGCTACCAGAAGATGATCATCGAGTACATCCTCAAGAACTTCGGCAAGCCGAACGTGCGCGGCATCTCGAACCGCCTCGTGGCGCTCGTCTTTCGGGGGCCGAACGCCGCCCACGAGATCGCCGAAGCCGCCGGGCACATCAGCCAGCACGTCCAGGGCGACAACGTCAGGGGCACCTTCGGCGATTTCCTGCGCGAAGATAGCCAGAACCTGGCGCAGGACCCCGCATACCGGGACCGCATGACGCTGCTGGACAAGTACCGGGCGCTGCGGGAGGTCGAGCTGGAGCCGTCGCGAAACGACCTCTTCGAACCCGCTGTGCTGACCGGCACCGCGCCCGAGATAAACGAAGCCCACCTGAAGCTCTTCCGCAGGCGCGCCTACAGCGACGGCGGACTGGTGCTCGACGCCCTGGGCGGACTCGACTCGCCGACCACCGAGACCTCGATGGTGGTGCTGAAGCCGGAGAGCTTCCGCAACCGCAATCCTTTGCCCGGCAACCTGATAGATTTCTTCGCCCGCTCCGGCATGTTCATCACGGGCATGAAGGTGATGGAGCTGGGCGTGGAGAGGGCCCGGGAGTTCTACGGGCTGAAGCTGCCGCAGTTCCGCGAGCAGTTGAAGGGGATGGTGGCCGACAGGGCGCGCCGCATCGTCGAGCGGGCCCAGATGCTCGCCCAGGAGGCGGTCGAGCGCCTGGGCGCCGACCCGGATGTGGCGCTCCGTCCCGCCAACGCACTGGCCGCCGCAAAGAAGGTCGAGGACCTCTACGGCGGCGAACCCGCGCCCGGGGAAGTGAAGCCGCACGTAGTGGCCCGGCTCTTCGAGCTGCTTGGCGAAAGGCTGGCGGACCTTCAGCCGGCCGAGACGCTCTACGAGGAGCTGGCCGAGGAACTGAAGGAGCTGAACGCGCGCGCCGAGTTTGACCAGCTTATCCGCTACATGACGGGCAAGGACCCCGCCACCGGCGAGCCCTTGCAGCCCGGCGAGGAGACCCGCTGCATGGCCATACTCTACTCCGGACGGGACGCCCTGTCCGTCATTCGCAAGCGACTGAAGGAGCTGCGGGAGGTCTACGGCCAGGACGTGCTTAAGAACCGCGCGCACGCCAGCGACCCCGAAGAGGACCCGCTCAAAGAGATGGCCGTCCTCGGCATGCCCACCGCGCCGCAGGGCGAGAGCAAGCCCTGCGACGTGGATAAGGTCGTCACCGAGTTCTACGGACCGCCGTGATCCGCCCCTCGCCTTCGCCAAAGGGCTGAGAAGCAGTGATTACCATTCGACTCCAGGTCGGGCCCCTGGCCACCAACGCCTACCTGCTCAGGGACGACGACAGCCGGGCCGGGGCCGTCATTGACCCCGGTGGCGAGGGAGACCGCATCGTCGAGCGCTGCCGCACGGAGGGACTCCAGCCGCGCCTTATCATCAACACGCACGGCCACATTGACCACATCGGCGCCAACGCAGCGCTCAAGGAGGCATTCCCCCGGGCCGCGCTCTGCATCAGCGCCGCCGATGCCGGCAGGCTGGCCAACGCTGCGGAGGATCTGTCGGCCCTGTTCGGGGGCTCTGCCGGCGTTCCGGCCGCGGACCGGTTGCTGGAGGACGGCGAGGAGCTGCGGTTCGGCTCCATCGTCCTGACGGTGCTTGCTACGCCCGGCCACACGCCGGGCGGCGTCTGCCTGCTGGCAGGGAGCGAAGCGCCTCCCCAGCTCTTCTGCGGCGACCTGGTCTTTCGCGGCGGAGTGGGCAGGACCGACCTGCCGGGCGGGAGCTGGGCCCAGCTTGCCGCCTCCATACGCCGGAAGGTCCTGACGCTGTCCGACGAGACGGTCCTGTGGCCCGGACACGGCGAAGAGACGACGGTCGGTGAGGAGCGACTGCACAACCCCTACCTGCAAACCGACGACCTGCCTGAGCCCTGAAACCAAAGGGGGACCCCGAAAGTGGCTAAGATGCAGACGGCGTTGATAAGCGTCTCGGACAAGACGGGCCTGGCCGAGTTCGCCAAGAGGCTGGCCGCGCTCGGCGTCGGAATACTGTCCACTGGCGGCACGGCGCGGCTCCTGCGAGAGCACGGCATCGAGGTGCAGGACGTGGCCGAGTATACGGGCTTCCCGGAGATACTCGACGGCCTGGTCAAAACGCTTCACCCCAAGGTGCACGGCGGCCTGCTGGCGCGGCGCGAACGGGACACCCACCTGTTCGAACTCGAGGAGCACGGCATTCGGCCCATTGACATGGTGGTGGTCAATCTCTATCCGTTCGTCGCCGTTATCAAGGAGCCGGGCGTCGAGCTGACACGGGCCGTCGAGAACATAGACATCGGCGGGCCGTCCATGATCCGCGCCGCTGCGAAGAACTACACCCACGTCAGCGTCGTCACCAATCCCGAGATGTACGACGCCGTGGCGGAGGAGCTGGAGCAGAACGACGGCTGCCTCTCGCAGGAGACGCATTTCGCCCTGGCGCTGGAAGCCTTCCGCCACACGGCCCACTACGACACCGTCATTGCCCAGTACCTGGCCGGCATCGCGAGTGAGCGCATAAAGGGGCCGGAGCGCCTCACGCTTGAGTTCGTCAAGAGGCAGGAGCTGCGCTACGGCGAGAACCCGCAGCAGACGGCGGTCTTCTACGTGGAGGAGGGCCTCGACGAGCCTTGCGTCGGCACGGCCGAACAGGTCGGCGGCCCGGAGCTGTCCTTCAACAACATCCTGGACATCAACGCCGGCGTCGAACTGGTCAAGGAGTTCGACCGGCCGGCCGCCGTGCTGCTGAAGCACACCAATCCCTGCGGGGCCGGGACGGCCGATTCGCTGCGCGCCGCCTACGAGAAGGCCTACTTCGGCGACCCCCTCAGCGCCTTCGGCTGCGCCGTCGTGCTGAACCGGCCGCTCGACGTGCACACCGCCCTGGCCATTGCGGAGGTCAGGGCCACGCTCGGCGGCGGCAGGTCGGCCCCCTACTTCGTCGAGTCACTGGTGGCGCCCGAGCTCGACCCGGAGGCCCTGGCGCTCCTGCGGCAGAAAGCGGACTGGGCCGAGCGCACCCGCTTCCTCAAGACGGGGCCGCTGAACTGGTGTTCGGTGGACGGGACGGCCAAAGACATGCGGCGCGTCACCGGCGGCCTGCTGGTGCAGGACAGGGACCTGCTCGGCTTCGACCGGGACGGCCTCCGCGTTGCCACGGAGGCGGCTCCGACCGAGGAGCAGATGGCGGACCTGCAGTTCGCCTGGCTCTGCTGCAAGCACGTCAAGTCGAACGCCATAGTGCTTGCCAGGGAGGAGGCGCTGGTCGGGGTCGGCGCCGGGCAGATGAGCCGCGTGGACGCCACGCTCATCGCGCTGCGCAAGGCCGGCGACCGGGCCAAGGGTGCAGCGCTGGCCAGCGACGCGTTCTTCCCGTTCCCCGACTCGCTCGAAGCCGCCGCCGAGGCCGGCGTGAAGGCCGTCATCCAGCCCGGCGGCTCCAAGGGGGATGCGGCCGTCATCGAGGCGGCCAACCGCCTCGGCATCGCCATGGTGATGACCGGCACGCGGCACTTCCGCCACTAAGGGGCGCCGGAAGAATGAACCGCAGGGCACCCAGCTCGTGCTTCGTAGCGAAGAGCTACTTCGCAGAGTAGGAAGGCCGTTCAAGCGGCAACGTCAGAAGGGCCTTCTCCCACTCGGCGGTGAGGCCCTCTTCTTGGATGCACTGAGCGTTCCTGGGACGGGGTAGGACCCGATGCCTCAACCGACGGACGAACCCCGCGTGCTGCACGTGAACGAGCAGGCCGGCTGGCGCGG
>JAUVVP010000239.1 GCA_030604585.1 Planctomycetota bacterium
ACCATCAACGGGGAGGGTGACTACGGCTTCATGGTGACCGCCACCGACGGCGCGATGCCGGGAGGCGGAGGCACCGACAAGTTCCGGATCAAGATCTGGGTGAAGTCGAGCGACGCCATCGTCTACGACAACCAGATGGGCGACGCCGCCGACGCCGACGCCACCGACGAGATCGAAGGCGGCAGCATCGTCATACACAGCGCCAAGTAGGCGCCGTACGGGGAAGTGGGAAAAGGGGGTCGGGCCCGCTCGGCTAAGGAGTCAGACCCTTTTTTCTGCGCGCGTGGTGGGTTGCTCACTGTCGGGGCTGCCGGCTCAGGGGGCTATGACTTCCCCTGTCCTGGCGGAACGCTTGACGGCCAGGCAGAGGGCTACGGAGCTGCGGCCCTCTTCGCCGGGGATCAGGGGCTCCGTATCGCTGCGGATGCAGTCGGCGAAGTGCGCCAGCTCGGCCTGGAACGGGTCGAAGCCCTCGAAGTCCTCCTCGACGACGGTCTGGGAGTCGTCCTTCAGGACGTAGCGCAGGTGGAAGGGGCTGTCGAACCGGCCGCCGACCTCCACCACGGCGTTGTCGTGGCTGAGCGTGACGTTCTCCGTGGCGAAGCCCCACTCGGAGGCCTGCCCGGCGCCGATGGCGGCAATGGCGCCGCTGCGGAAACGCAGCGTGATGGCGGCCACGTCGAGCTGGTCGGGGTGCTCGGGGTTGAACATGTTGCCGCCCTCGGCATAGACGCGCTCGACCTCGCCGATGAGGAACCGCATCATGTCCATCATGTGGACGGCGTTCTCGTGCAGCGGCCCGCCGCCGTCCTCCTCCTGCCAGAACCACGGCTTGGGCACGCGGCCGAGGGCGTACTTGACCGTTGCCCAGCGGATAGGGCCGAACTCGCCGCCCGTCTTCTCCTTGATGAGCCGGTAGGCGGGCTCGAAGCGCTTCTTGTGGGCGATCATGAGTTTGACGCCGGCGTCCCGGCAGGCGCGGATCATGCTGTCGCACGCATCGAGCGTGGGGGCCATCGGCTTCTCGCACAGGACGCTCATCCCCCGCCCGGCGGCCAGGCGGGTGAACTCCAGGTGGCTGGCCGGCGTCGTGCAGATGGAGACGAAGTCGAGCGCCTCCTCCTCCAGCAGCTCGCCTGCGTCGGCGTAGGCCTTCGCGCCACAGTCGGCGGCCACCTGCCGGGCCAGTTCGCCGTTGATGTCCGCCACGGCGGCCAGCTCCACCCCGTCCATCTTCGCCAGCCGGTCGGCATGTGTCCTGCCGATCCCCAGTCCCAGCACCGCTGCCCGTAATGCCATCAGCCTGGCTCGTTTCGTCCCGAAGCGGATTGCCCGGCGACCGAACGCGCCGCGATTATAGGCAGTGACCCGCGCACAGGCAACCGCGCGGGCGGCGGCGCGGGTCCGGGACTGCACTAACGAAAGCGTACATGGCTATCGCGACTAACTTGATTCGCCACTCGGCTTCTGCTATCCTACCCCGTCTGCTCAAGGAAGGGACCGGAGCGTCTCCTGCCGCTGTGGGGCGGGGTCCGGCGGCGTCTTGAACGGGGCCCCGGGTCCATTCCCTTCCGACAGGCGGCGCCACTCTTGAATTCTCCAGTTCTCCCCCCGAACGTGGTCCGTTGAAAGGAGTTGTCTGAATGAGCGCAGAGGAAACGAAACGCATCTACTTCTTCCAGCAGGGCGAGGCCGACGGCCGCACCGAGATGAGGGAGTTGCTGGGGGGCAAGGGCGCCAACCTGGCGGAGATGTCGAACGTGGGCCTGCCCGTGCCGCCCGGCTTCACCATCACGACAGAGACGTGCCGCGACTACCAGAGCAACGACCGGCAGTGGCCCGACGGCCTGGAAGAGGAGCTGGACGAGAACATCGCCAGGCTCGAAGCCGTGACCGGCGGCAAGCTGGGCGGCAGAACCAATCCCCTGCTGGTGAGCGTGCGCAGCGGGGGCGCCGTCAGCATGCCCGGCATGATGGACACCGTGCTGAACCTGGGCCTCAACGACGAGAGCGTGGTGGGCCTTGCCCAGCAGAGCGGCAACGAGCGGTTCGCCTGGGACTGCTACCGGCGCTTCATCGACATGTTCGGCAACGTGGCGATGTTCGTCCCGCACAGGCTCTTCGACCAGGTGCTGGCGCGCGAGCGAGAGAAGGCCGGCGTGCAGTTCGACAGCCAGCTCAGCGCCGAGCAGATCAAGGAAGTCGTCGAGGAGTTCAAGAGCATCTACCGGGAGAACGCCAACGAGGAGTTCCCCGCCGAGCCCAAGGAGCAGCTCCGGCGGTCCATCAGTGCCGTCTTCGGCTCGTGGAACAACCCCCAGGCCATCCGCTACCGCGAGATCAACGAGATCAAGGGCCTGCTCGGCACGGCCGTGAACGTCCAGACCATGGTCTTCGGCAACATGGGGCACACCAGCTTCACGGGCGTCGGCTTCACGCGCAACCCGGCCACGGGCGAGAACAAGCTCTACGGCGAGTACCTGGTCAACGCCCAGGGCGAGGACGTGGTGGCCGGCATCCGCACCCCCAAGAGCGTGGACGAGCTGCCCAACGAGGACCTGTCCGACTTCCCCGAGACCGAGGTTCCGCCCGACGAAGCATGCGAGCTTTACCGGAGGATGCACGACCAACTCCTCGACGTTAAGCGGACGCTGGAGGAGCACTACGCCGACATGCAGGACTTCGAGTTCACGGGCCAGCAGGGCAAGCTCTACATGCTCCAGACCCGCACCGGCAAGCGCACCGCGATGGCCGCCGTGCACATAGCGGTCGAGATGAAGCAGGAGGGTCTCATTGACGAGAAGGCCGCTATCATGCGCGTGGAGCCGAACCAGATCGAGCAACTCCTGCACAAGCAGTTCGACACGGGCGCCAAGGCCCAGGCCGAGGCGGACGGCAGGCAGCTTGCCACCGGCCTGCCCGCCTCGCCGGGAGCGGCCGTCGGCAGGATCGCCCTGACCGCCAATGACGCCGAGCGCATGGCGGCCGACGAGGCCGCAAGCGACCGGCCGATGGGCATCATCCTGGTGCGCGAGGAGACCAGCCCCGAGGACATAGGCGGCATGGACGCGGCCGTGGGCATACTGACGGCCCGCGGCGGCATGACCAGCCACGCCGCCGTGGTGGCCCGCGGCATGGGCAAGTGCTGCGTGGCCGGCTGCGGCCCCGTGCATCCGGACGATGAGGCCAAGAAGGTGACCATCGCCGGCCAGCAGTTCTCCGAAGGCGACGTCATCTCCCTGGACGGCACGACGGGCCAGGTCTTCGCCGGCGCCATTGACCAGGTGCAGCCCGAACTGACCGGCGCCTTCGGCACGCTGATGGAGTGGGCCGAACACTACCGCACCATGGGCGTGTGGGCCAACGCAGATACCCCCGGGGACGCGCAGCAGGCGCTCGACTTCGGCGCCGAGGGCATCGGCCTGTGCCGCACCGAGCACATGTTCTTCGAGGACGAGCGCATAGGCTACGTGCGCCAGATGATGCTGATTGCGCCCGACGTGCGGCGCATCCAGCGACAGCTCGACATGGCCAACTTCGCCAGGGACCAGGCCGCCGGCGAGGAACTGCGCCGCATAGAAGAGGAGGTCGAGCAGATCAAGGCCGAACTGGCCGAGAAGCGCCGGATCTACGACAGGGCCCTGGACCAACTGCTGCCCGAGCAGCGCGGGGACTTCGAGGGCATCTTCAGGGTCATGGACGGCCTGCCCGTGGTCATCAGGCTGCTCGACCCGCCGCTGCACGAGTTCCTGCCGCACAGCGCCGATGTGCAGGCACGGCTCGGCCGGCAGATGGGCATCCCGGCCGGGGACGTGGCCGCGCGCGTCAACGAGCTGCGCGAGCTGAACCCGATGCTCGGGCACCGGGGCTGCCGGCTGGGACTGATCTACCCCGACGTCTACGCCATGCAGGTGCGGGCCATCATGGAAGCCGCCGTCAACGTCAAGAAGGAGGGCGTTGACGTCCGCCCGGAGATCATGATCCCGCTTGTGGGCACATGGGAGGAGCTGCATCAGACCCGCGGGCCCGTCGAGGAGGTCTGTCGCGACGTGCTGAGCCGGGCCGACGTCGAGGTGGACTACAAGATCGGCACCATGATCGAGGTGCCGCGCGCCGCGTTGACCGCCGACCAGGTGGCCGAGTATGCCGACTTCTTCAGCTTCGGCACCAACGACCTGACGCAGATGACGTTCGGGTTCAGCCGGGACGATGTCGGCGTGTTCGTGCCCGAGTACGTCGAGCGGGAGATCCTTCAGCACGACCCGTTCCAGGTGCTCGACCAGACGGGCGTCGGCCAGCTCGTGCGGATGGCAGTCGAGAAGGGCCGCCGGACCAAGCCCGACCTGAAGATCGGCATCTGCGGCGAGCACGGCGGCGAGCCGCGTTCGGTCAAGTTCTGCCACCGGATCGGTTTGGACTACGTCTCGTGCTCGCCCTTCCGCGTGCCCGTGGCGCGTCTGGCCGCCGCCCAGGCCGCCGTCGAGGACGAGTGACGGCGCTTCCCTTGCCGAGCCAGGGCCCGGACGCCCACCGGCTGTCCGGGCCCTTCTTGTTTGTCCCTCACGCAGAAGCTGGAGCAACTGTTTGTCGGTTCGAGGATGCGCTGCGTGAAGCCCCGCAGGGGCCGGCGAGAATAGCCCAGCGATTCATCGCTGGGGTTTGGTTCGCGCGAACGTTTCAGTCCCGGAGGGACGGCTGAAACAGGATCGACGCGGGCCTGACAAACGCACGATGATGATGTTCGTGGATTGACGTCCAACCGTCCCTGCGGGACGGAACG
>JAUVVP010000229.1 GCA_030604585.1 Planctomycetota bacterium
CCTTTCGCCGGGGTGGCGTCCACCCCGACGGCGATAAGGCGCGCACCAGCGGCATGCCGCTCCAGGTCTCCGAAGTGCCCGGCGAACTGGCCGTCCTGATGGTCCAGCACATCGGCGCCCCGGCGGGCGCCGTCGTCAAGAAGAAGGACACGGTCAAGAAGGGGCAGTTGGTCGGCGAGGCGCAGGGTTACATCAGCGCCAACGTCCACGCCCCCGTCAGCGGAACGGTCAAGGCCGTCGAGCCGCGCATCTACAGCGTGACCGGCACGCGCGTCCCTGCCGTCATCATCGAAAACGACGGCCAGGAAGAATGGGCCGAAGGCCTGGACGAACCCCAGGACGTCGAGGCCATGGACGCCCGGCGCATGGTCGAGCTGGTGCAGGAGTGCGGCGTCGTGGGGCTGGGAGGGGCCACCTTCCCCGCCCACGTGAAGCTCAATCCCCCGGCCGACATGCCGATTGCCGACGTCTTCATCAACGGCACCGAGTGCGAGCCGTACGTGACCGTGGACCACCGGCTGATGCTGGAGCGCACGGACGAGATCATTGACGGCCTGCGACTCATCATGGGCATGGTCAAGGCGCCCAACGGCTACGTTGGCATCGAGCAGAACAAGCCGGACGCTGTCGAGGCCTTCAGCAAGGCGCTGGCCCATGAGGCGGACATTCAGGTCGTTCCCCTGGAGGTGAAGTATCCCCAGGGCGCCGAGCAGCAGCTCATCACCGCCGTGACGGGCCGCGAGGTGCCGAGCAACGGCGGACTGCCCGGCGACGTCGGCTGCCTCGTGCACAACGTGGCCACCGCCCTGGCCGTCAGGGACGCGGTGCGCTTGCGCCGCCCGCTGATCCAGCGGCCGGTCACGGTCACCGGCGACGGGGTCGAGCGGGCCGGCAACTTCATTGAACGTATCGGCACGAACATCGCCGGCATACTGGAGCGGCAGGGCGTGCGCGAGGGCACCAATCAGCTCATCCTCGGCGGCCCGATGATGGGCATCGCGCAGGGCACGGCCGAGCTGCCGCTGGTCAAAGGCAGCAACTGCCTGACGCTGCGGCGCGGCGTGCGCATCCCCCCGCAGCGCGACTGCATCCGCTGCGGCCGGTGCGTCGAGCAGTGCCCCCTCGGCCTGCTGCCGGGGGAGATCAGCATCGTCTGCGAGAGGCAGGACTGGGATGCCGCCGTCGAACTCGGCATGCTCGAATGCAAGGAGTGCGGCTGCTGCGCCTACGTCTGCCCGGCCAAGCGGCGGATCGTCCACCTGATCAAGTTCGGCAAGGCCGAGCTGCGCCGCCGAAAGGCTAAAGGACCCTAACAGGTAGAGATCACCGCAGAGGGCCCGCCAGAGGCGGGCAAGCGCCGAGACGGAAAGAGCTCCTATTGTATTGTTCTCTGATGGTCTCTGCGTGCTCGGCGGTCTCTGCGGTTCATTCTGTTAGTGCCGCCAAGGAAAGGGAGGGCCGGCAAGGGATAGTCCCGGCCGTGCGTAAGGGGCCACAATGGAAATGCAACTTCTGGTCAGCTCGTCCCCGCACGTGCGGGACGCCGACAGCATCGGCAAGATCATGTGGGGTGTCGTCGCGGCATTGGCGCCGGCCGCGGCGATGAGCCTCTACTTCTTCCGCCTGGACGCGCTGAAGGTCTACCTGATAAGCATAGCGGCCGCCCACGCGGCGGAGCTGGCCTGCCTGTGGCTCAGGGGCAGGCCCTTCCGGCACGCAGCGGACGGCAGCGCACTGGTCACCGGCATGCTGTTGGCCATGGTGCTGCCCCCGGGAGCGGGGTGGTACGTTCCCCTGGTCGGCGGCGTCTTCGCCATTGCCATAGTCAAGCACACCTTCGGCGGGCTGGGCAACAACATCTGGAACCCGGCCCTGGCGGCGCGCGTGTTCCTTCAGTTTGCCTATCCCAGCCAGATCAGCCTTTCCCGGTGGCCGGTTCCGCGCATGCTATGGGGAGCGGGCGCCGACGCGCTGACCGTGGCGTCGCCGCTTGCCGGGGAAGGGGCGGCCGTTCAGTTGCCCTACCTCGACCTGCTGTTCGGAAACGGCGTAGCGGGATGCATCGGCGAGACGTGTAAGGTCGCCTTGCTCGCCGGCGGGCTGTTCCTCATCCTGCGCAGGGCAGTTGACTGGCGCATACCGATCTGCTACATCGGCACCGTTGCCTTGCTGACGTGGCTGCTGCCGGTGGGAGAGGGCGCACCCGTGTGGGCCTCGGACCCGCTGTATCACGTCCTGTCCGGGGGCCTGATAATCGGCGCCTTTTTCATGGCCACGGACATGGTCACCACGCCGGTAACGCGCCTGGGCCGCGCCATATTCGGCGCCGGATGCGGCCTGCTGGTCGCCGTCATCCGGCGCTACGGCGGCTACCCGGAGGGGGTGGCCTATTCCATCGTGCTCATGAACACCTTCACTCCCCTGATTGACAGGTGGGTTCGTCCCCGAGTCTACGGTTCCAGGACGCCCAAGGCGACACCACGAGAGGCATGAGCGCAAGAGAAGAAGCAAACCGGGACAAGACGAAACTGGCCGGCGGCATCATCGTGCTCGCGTGCATCTGCCTGGGCAGCGGCGCGGGCGTGGGGTTCCTCTACTCGGCCATGAAGGACGAGATCCAGGCCAAAGCCGACGAAGTCTTCCGCGATACGCTGGCCGAGGTGCTGGGAGAGGCCGACCAGTACGGCGTGCTCGGCGCATACCCGGAGGGTACCAAGGACACCGACAAGGTCTACATGAACGAGGTGGCTTTGGGTGTCCTCTACGCGGCAACGGGCACGGCCCGGGGCTATCAGGGGCCGATCCGGGTGCTCGTTTCGGTGAGGTCTGCGACGCTCAACAGCCCGGTCGGCCGCGACCCCGTGATACAACGGATGGCGGTCGTCTCCAGCCAGGAGACCCCGGGCCTGGGGGAGAACATCAAACTGGTCGAGAAGGACGTCTCCATCTGGGGCGCCCTGGCCGGTCGGGCGGGCCGGACAGAAGGCGGCCCCAAGAGGCCGTGGTTCCAGGAGCAGTTCAGCGGCCTGCGGCTCCATCACCTGGACGGCGAAGGCGAGCACGAGGCCCACGAAGCCGACGGGGAGACCGGTGCGACCGCCCCGCACGAGGACCCCGAGCGAGGCGTCGTCGCCATAACGGGTGCGACCATCACCAGCAAAGCGACCGTCGCAGCCGTCCGCAACGCGGTGCACAGGGTCATTGAGAAAACTGCCGAGGCCTATGGGCAATGAGCGATGAGGGCGGCGCGACGAACGAGGCAGCGGCGAACGAGCTGCGGCAGCCCGACGCGCGCGTGGAGGACGAAGGCGAGCGTGCGCGCGTCAAACGCATCATAGAGGCCCTGCTGTTCAGCTCGGACCGCCCCATCAGCTCCGGCCGCCTGGCCGAGCTGAGCGGGGCTGCTGACGGCCGGCAGGCCAGGCAGATCGCGCGCGAGCTACAGCAGGAGTACGACCGTGAGGAGAGGGCGTTCGGCGTCGAGGAGATAGCCGGCGGGTTCCAACTGCTCAGCCGGGCCGAGTTCGCCCCGTACGTGAGCCGCCTGCACAACCGTCAGCGGCAGGAAAGCCTCAGCAAGCCGGCCCTCGAGACGCTGGCCATCGTCGCCTACCGCCAGCCGATCACCCGCGCCGAAGTGGAGGACATCCGCGGCGTGCAGTCCGCGCACATGCTGCGCGCCCTCGTGGAGAAACGACTGGTGAAGACAGCCGGCAGGAGCAAGGAGCTGGGCCGGCCGCTCCTCTACGGCACCACGCGGCGCTTCCTGGAGACCTTCGGGCTCCGCTCGCTGGCCGAGCTGCCCAAGAGGGAAGAGTTCGGGCAGCCGCCGCCGAGCGAGGAAGGCGGGTAGCGCGGCCCTGCGCGAGCCGATCTCGCCTTCCGGCTCCAGGTCCGCTGGCGGAACACTGGCAGTACGGTGGCGGCGTCGGCCCCCCCGATCATTCGGCCGGGCAAGAGCAAGGGCACGATCTTTTCGTCTATCGCACGGGAATGCCATGCACGCCAGGAAGCTGCGCGACGCCGTCCACAAGGACATCTACCTCAGCGCCGAGCAAGTGGCCGCCGTGGACACCCCGCAGGTGCAGCGGCTGCGCGGCATAAGGCAGCTCGGCGCCGCTTACTACGTCTATCCCAGCGCCCAGCACACCCGCTTCGAGCACTGCCTCGGCACCTGCTGGATGGCCAAGCGCATCGTCGGGCAGATCGAGTCGAGCGGCTCGTTCACATTCCCCGAGACGCAGAAGCGCGCCGTCTTCCTGGCCTCCCTGGTCCACGACGTCACCCACATCCCGTTCGGGCATACCTTCGAGGACGAGCGCCGCCTGCTGGAGCGGCATGACAGGAACCGGCGCCGGTTCGAGCACTTGCTGGGCGACAGCGAGCTGGGCGAGTTGCTCCGCTCTTCGGAGCCCGGCCGGCTCGCCCTGCGCATCCTCTCGCCGCAGGCCGGCCTGCCCGAGCCGCTGCGCTACCTCCAGCAGATCGTCAGCGGCACCATCTGCGCCGACCTGCTGGACTACCTCAAACGCGACAACTACTTCTGCGGCCTCTCCTACGAGTTCGACGAGCGGGTCTTCCATTACTTCCGCATCGCCGAAGGCCGGCTCGCGCTGGACATGCAGCAGGACGGCTTCTTTCGGCGCGACGCCCTCAGTGAAGTCACCAACCTGCTGCGCATCCGCTACGTGCTCAGCGAGCGCGTCTACTACCATCACGCCAAGATCGCCGCCGGTGTGATCATCTCCAAGGCGATCGAGCGGGCCCTGAAGGCGGGCCTGACCGACGAAGACCTCTGTGCCCTGACCGACGACGCGCTCATCTACTACCTGGCTCAACGCTTCGGCGCCGATGCCGCGCTGGTCGAGTTGCTGGATGATTTCCGCCGCCGGCGCCTTTTCAAGCGCTGC
>JAUVVP010000142.1 GCA_030604585.1 Planctomycetota bacterium
CTATCATTCCAGCTGGCCGACGAGGGACGCTCCCTTGCGGGCGGTGCAGTGGACGCGGGCGGTGCGGCCTGTCAGGTCGGGGCCTCCCCCCTCGACGGGGCTCGGCGTAAACTCGGCCGTCAGGCGGACGTAGCGGTCGGTGTAGCCGCTCAGGCGGCCTGACGAGGTGCAGCACTCGAAGAGGACGCGCACGTGGCTGCCGACGAAGGCCTGCGCCCATTCGGCTGCCAGTTGGCTTCCCAGTTCCCTTAGGCGCCGGCCGCGCTCCCGGACGACGCCCGCCGGAACGCGTCCGTCCATCCGGGCAGCCGGCGTGCCCGGGCGGGGGCTGAACGGGAAGACGTGTGTGCGGCTGAACCGGGCCGCGCGGCAGACGGCGAGCGTGCTCTCGAACTCGGCGTCGGTCTCGCCGGGGAAGCCGACCATCACGTCGGTCGTGACGGCCGGGTTGTCCAGGCGCGAGCGGGCCAGTTCGACGACGCGCAGGAACTCCACCGGCGTGTAGCGGCGGTTCATGCGCCTGAGCACGTCGGCGTCCCCGCTCTGGAGCGGGACGTGGAGGTGCGCACAGACGGCCGGATGGGCCATCGCCTCCAGCAGCTCCTCGTCCACCTCGTTGGCCTCGATGGAGCTGAGGCGGACCCGCTCGATGCCCGGCGTTTCCGCCGCCGCCAGGATGGCACGGGCAAGGCTCGGCCGTCCGGGCAGGTCGCGGCCGTAGAGCCCCGTGTGGATGCCGGTGAGCACGACCTCGGCGAAGCCGGCTGCGGCCAGCCGCTCGGCTTCCTCGTGGACCTCGGCGAGCGGCCGGCTCCTCGGCTCGCCGCGCACCCGGGGCAGGATGCAGTAGGAGCAGAGCGAGTCGCAGCCCTCCTGCACCTTCAGGAAGGCACGCGCCCTGCCGTCGAAGGAACGGATGCCGAAGTCGCCCTGGATCCTCCCACCTGTGGCGGGCAGCGGGGCGCCGTTTGCGGCCTCGAGCAGCGCGTTCCAATCGCCGCGTCCGTAGACGCCGGCCACCCCCGGCACGGCGGCCGGTTCGTCCGGGTAGGCCTCGGCATAGCAGCCCGTGACAAAGACGGCCGCGCCGGGGTGCTGCCGGACCAACCGGGCGGCGCGCCGGCGGCTCTTGCGGTCGGCCACGGCGGTGACCGTGCAGGTATTGAGCAGGCAGACGTCGGCGGGCTCGCCGTCCTCGGCCGGGCGGAAGCCGAGGGCTTCCAGCGCTTCGGCCAGGCGGCGCGAGTCATAGACGTTCGCCTTGCAGCCGAGCGTTTCGATGCGGTAGGTCCGGACGCCGGCGCCGAAAGATGTCATCGGGATTGGCATTTCAGGTGGCAAACGGGAATGGCCGGCACCCACAGGAATAAGACCTTCTAACAAGAAGCACTTACCGCTGAGAACACTGAGACAAGAAAGCTTCTTTTGACAGTCTTCTTTGTATGGTCTCTGCGTGCTCGGCGATCTCTGCGGTTTATTCTGTTAGGCCTCTTAGCTTTTCGGCCGTACCCTGTCTATCCTGCCGATCCTGTTATCTATGAGGGGGTTATCGTTCAGGCGCGTGCGACGCCCGTCTGGCGGGCGGCTTCGGCAACGGCGTCGGCAACGGCGCGGTGGACGCCCCTGTCCATGAAGTCGGGCACCAGCTCCCCCTCCGGCGCCAGGGCGGCGAGGGCCGAGGCGGCTGCGGTCTTCATCTCTTCGTTGATCCGGTGCGCCCGGGCGTCCAGGGCGCCCCGGAATATGCCCGGGAAGCCGAGCGCATTGTTGATGTGACGGCCGTCCTCCGCCGCCACGGCCCCGGCTTCGATGGCCTCATGCGGCCAGATTTCCGGCACCGGGTTGGCCATGGCGAAGACGATCGGCTCGGGAGCCATGGAGCGGACCATCTCCTGGCTGACGACGCCCGCCGCGCTGAGGCCGATGAAGCAGTCCTTGCCGCGCATCACGTCGGCCAGGCTGCCGCGCTCGTTTCGCTTGTTGGTCACCTCGGCCACGCTCTCCTTGGCGGGGTTCATGCGCTCGGTGCGGCCGCGGTGGACGGCCCCGGCCCTGTCGCAGAGAACGACGTCCCCGACGCCGTAGTTCAGCAGGAACCGCGCCACCGCCGAACCGGCCGCTCCCGCCCCGTTGATCGCTATGCGCAAGCCTTCCGCCTTCTTGCCGCTGATCTTCAGCGCGCTGATCAGCGCGGCCAGCACCACGACCGCCGTGCCGTGTTGGTCATCGTGGAAGACGGGGACATCGAGGCGCTCCTTCAACTCGTCCTCGACGCGGAAGCAGACCGGCGCGGCGATGTCCTCCAGCAGGATGGCGCCGAAGGTCGCCGCCACAGCGGCCACGGTCTCGATGATCCGGCTCGGATCGTGGCTCTCCACCAGCAGGGGCACGGCCGCGATGTCCACCATCTCCATCAGGATGACGCACTTGCCCTCCATCACCGGCATGGCCGCACGCACGCCGACGTCTCCGAGCCCCAGCACCGCCGTGCCGTTGGTCACGACCGCCACGGTGTCGCCGACCGAGGTGTAGTCATAGAGCCTCTCGGGGTCGGCCTCGATGATCTTGCTGACCTGCGCCACGCCCGGGGTATATATCTGCCGCAACTGCTCGACGCTGGTCAGCTCGATGCGGCTCACCATCCGCGTCTTTCCGCCGCGATGGAGCCTCAGTATATCGTCCAGTTGGGGTTCGGCTCTGCTGCGTTTCACGTGAACGGACTGCTCCTCAGAAGGGCAAGCGAAGGAAAGAAAAGGCCCATCGCATTTATAACCACGGCCGATCGCCTTGGCAAGCAAAAAGCCGGCGCAGCCGAGGCGCTCAGCGGCGCCGCGCCGGCAGGCGGCGGTAGACGGCGCAGATGCGCTCCACGTGACGGGCGAGGTCGAAGCGCTCGCGCACTCGCCGGTAGCCGGCCTCGCCCATCGCGCGGCGCCCCTCCGGGTCGCTCAGCAGGTCGCTTATGAGACCGGCCAGTTCCTCTACGGAACGGCCGCGCGTCAGGCGGCCGGTTACGCCGTGCTCGACCACTTCGGGCAGCCCGCCGGCGCCCCTGCCGACGACCGGCGTGCCGAGCGCCATCGCCTCCAGCGCCACGCGCCCGAACGGTTCCGCCTCGCTCGGGATGACCAACAGGTCCGCGTCGGCCACCAATGTAGGCACGTCGGTCCGGTAACCGAGAAAGCGCACCACGCGCTCCAGCCCGAGCGAGGCGACAAGGCGGCGGAGTTCCGACAGGTAGCCGGGGTCATCGCCGAACAGGTCATCGCCAGCCAGGGCCGCCGTCGCGTGCGGGTGCCTGGTGCGCACGAGGGCCATGGCGTGCAGGAAGTCGCGATGCCCCTTCCACGGGACCATCTGGGCGACGACAACCAGCAGGGGGTCTTCGGGGCGCAGGCCCAGTTCGCCCCGCAGCCGGCCCGGCCGGGCCCGCGCCGCAAACGCGTCGGCGTCAATGCCGTTCGGAATGACGGTGACCTGCGGTCCCCAGTCAGGGCCGATGGCGCTGGCCTTCGCTACTGCATCGCTGACTGCAATGGCCGCGTGGGCAAACCGCGCGAGCCCGCGCGTCACAACCCGGAGGCAGCGCAGGTCGCGCAGGTGCCAGACGCAGGGCAGCCCTGCCGCCGCGGCGCCAAGCCCGGCAGCCGGCTGGGCGGCCGTGTTCAGCGCGTGGATCACCGAGACGCTGCGCCGCCGCGCCTCGCGCGCCAGGCACAGGGCGCCCAGGGCCGTCCCACCGCCCATCAGGCCCAGCCGCACGGGATTGGGGGTGCGGCGCGGCCGGATCAGGGGCGCCTGGAAGGCGGGCACGCCGAGCCGCTCCAGTGCGTCCGCCAGGGGGCCCGGACCGGGCAGCGCCACCACCGGCGCAAACTCGCACCGGTCCAGCCCGCCAACGAGCTGGAGGAGGCTGTTCTCCGCGCCGCCGATCCGGCCGGCCGCGCTCACGTAGAGGATGCGTTCAGGCATCTTGCAGCGCCAGGTCGCGTTCTTTCAAGGGCGTGCCGCGGTCGGGACAACACCTCGGCCCCGGGGCCCGGAATCGCCCCGGACCGGCCCATTCTACAGCGCTATGCCCGCCGGGACAAACAGGGTGCAGGTGTGCGCAAGGGGGTCTCCGGCATTTGCACTCCGGCCGCTGTCGTTGTATCCTTGGGGCAATGCGGGTCCTCGGGCGAAGTCCCTTGCCTGCCGGTCGGCAAAAGATCGTGCACGGCCCTGCCTGACCGGACAGGAGGCGGCGATCTTTGCGAAGCAGGGCGGTCGCCGTCCCCGTCGTCCGGCCGGCGCCTGGGCGGAAGGGGGGCGTGGCCGCCTGGCTCTGCACGTCTTGCACCTCGGGCTTGCAGCTCAGCATGGCCGCCGCTTGGCCGGCCGGATAGAAGTCAGAGAAGAGAGCTATGCTCAAGTTCGACGAACACACTCGCACGCTCCAGCGGGATGAGCACCTGTTTGCCCTCCAGGAGCCCGAGCGGCCCGAGTATTACGACGACATCTTCCCCGAAGGCAAAGTGCCGAAGGTGGCCTTCAACCTGCGGCACGTGCCGATGCACCCGGCGGCGCAGGTCTGGATAACCGACACCACCTTCCGGGACGGCCAGCAGGCCATGCCCCCGCTGACGCCGCAGCAGATCGTTGACCTATACGACCTGTTGCATCAACTGGGCGGGGAGAACGGCCTCATCCGCACCAGCGAGTTCTTCATCTACGAGGAGCATCACCGCAAGGCCGTCGAGGACTGCCTGGCCCTCGGCCACCGCTACCCCGAGGTGACGGCCTGGATAAGGGCGCATCCGAAGGACTTCCAGTTGGTCAAGGACATGGGGCTGGCCGAGACGGGCATCCTGACCAGCGTCTCCGACTACCACATCTTCCACAAGTGGCCGGGCTCGAACCGCCGCCAGGCCATTGACCGCTACCTGGGCATAGTCAAGGAGGCGCTCAGCGCCGGCATCCGCTGCCGCTGCCACTTCGAGGACCTGACGCGGGCGGACTTCTACGGCTTTGTGGTGCCGTTCGCCATCGAGCTGCGCAAGCTGGCCGAGGAGAACGGCGTCCCGATAAAGATCCGCGCCTGCGACACCATGGGCTACGGGGTCCCTTATCCCGGCGCTGCGCTGCCGCGCAGTGTGCCCGGCATTATCTACGGCCTGAACTACCACGCCGGCATCCCGAGCGAGTGGCTGGAATGGCACGGGCACAATGACTTCCACAAGGCGCTGGTCAACAGCGCAACGGCCTGGCTCTACGGCTGCGCGGCCGTCAACGCCACCCTGCTGGGCGTGGGGGAGCGCACGGGCAACGCCCCGATCGAAGGGCTTGTGATGGAATACCTGGCGCTGCGCGGCGACGACCCGACGGTCAATACGCAGGTGATAACTGAGATTGCCCGCTACTTCCGCAAAGAGATCGGCCACGAGATACCCGCCCAGCAGCCCTTCGTGGGCTCGCGGTTCAACACGACCCTGGCCGGCATCCACGCCGACGCTCTGTCGAAGGACCGGCGCATATATACGATCTTCGACACGGCGGCCGTGCTGGGCGTTCCGCCCGACATCCGCATCACCGACAAGTGCGGGCGTGCGGGGATCGCCTACTGGATGAACCTGAACCTGGAGCTGGAGGGAGAAAGCCAGATCAGCAAGGACCACCCGGGGGTGCTTGAGATCCTGGAGCGGATCACCGAACAGTACCAGCGTGGCCGGGTGACCATCATGAGCGATGAGGAGATGCTGAAGCTGGTGGCCGAGCACATCCCGGAGCTATCTGAGAAAGCGAGGTCCTTGCCGTCCTGAGGCGGCCCGTCCCGGCAGGGCGGAAAGCTCGATTCACATGATTGCCATAATCAGCGACATCCACGCCAACTACGACGCCCTCGAGGCCGTCGCCGAGGCCATAGAGGCGCTCAAGCCGGATTCGGTCATCTGCCTGGGCGACATCGTGGGCTATGGACCGGATCCGGTCGCGTGCATAGACGAGGTGTGCGCGCGCTGCGAAGTCGCCCTGTGCGGCAACCACGACTTCGCGGTCATCTACGGGGCCAACGACTTCAGCTC
>JAUVVP010000231.1 GCA_030604585.1 Planctomycetota bacterium
CCGGAGAGCATCGGACCCGCCGTGACGGCCAGCGCCGGGACATCCAGGCGGCACGCCGCCATCAGCATGCCCGGGGTGATCTGGTCGCAGTTGGTCAGCAGCACGATGCCGTCCAGTTGGTGAGCCTGGACGATGGACTCGATCAGGTCGGCGATCAGTTCGCGGGACGGCAGGGAGTAGTGCATGCCCGCGTGGCCCATGGCAATGCCGTCGCAGATGCCCGGCACGGAGAACAGGAACGGCACGCCGCCGCCCGCGCAGACGCCCCACTCTCTCTTGCGTTCGAGCGCCCGCATGCCGAGGTGGCCCGGCACCAGATCCGTGAAGCCCGAACAGACCCCGACGAAGGGCTTCTTCATCTGCTCCGGCGTCACGCCCGCTGCGTACAGCAGCGCCCGGTTGGGCATGCGCTCGATGCCTTCGGTCACCATGTCGCTTCTGAGCGCCATGAGGGTCCCTCCGCTGGCGTTTCGTTGAACTTGAAGTGTTGGTGGGAACGATCCGGCAGAGCTACGAGTTTACCCGCTGCCGCAGCGGGCTGTCAAACAGGGGAGGGCGGTGCCCTTCGCTGAGCACCGGTGCGCCGTCTTCTCGGAACGCGAGACACGACACTCGAAACCGCACCGCCCGGCGCCGGGGCGGCCCGTACGTGGCCAGGGGCGCCGGAAGCGCGGCGCCCCTGTTCTGCGAGCCGGCCTACGGCCGGCACGTCCTGTCAGTGTACGAGCTGTATCTTGAGGATGTTCGGGCTGGCCGTGCCGAGGCCGGCGATCAGGTCGTGAAACATGCCGATCTCGGCCACCACGCAGCTTATGTGTTTGCCCTGCCCTACCAGCTTAACCTCCGTGATGGTGATACGCATGAAGCCCACGGCCCGGAAGTTCGTGTTGGAACCCGTGCCCCTGACATCGTCATAGATGACGACGATCAGGGAATCGCCGATCTTGGCCCTCATCGGGTTCTGCAAGGCGGCGCGAAAGCCCGTGGTGCCGTTAACCCAGGCATACCCGGTCTCGGGGTCCAGCCTCACCGTGCCCTCGAAGCCGTTCTCGATCCAATCAACCAGTTCGTCGGTGCCGAGGGCGCCTCCGTCGAGGTTCAGAAGGCCCCAGGCGCCCGGCACGAGCATGACGCCTCCCAGGCCGTCGTGCACCTCGCTGTCTCCGGGGTAGAAGACTATCTGCCCGCCGGGGGGCACGAGACGGTCTTCCGGCACGGCGAACGGGGACAGGCCGCCCAGGATGCCGTTGATATCGGCGGTCACCTCACAGATGGCTGCGCCGGACACGTCGCAAGCGTTCACGCCGACCAGGGGTGCGAAGATAAGGGGCAGCCGCCCACCCGGTGCATCGGGATTCCGGAAGGCCGTCACCAGGACCGCCGTAGCGGCGGTGCCGTCATCCAGCTCGCTGAAAGCGCCTCCGCCGTAGGTGCCGAATGCGATGGTCATTCCGGCCCCGGCCGCGTTGGCCTCGGCAATGGCCGCGGCCTCGGTCGTGGCGGCTGCCCGGGCCTCTGCCTCTTCGGCTCCGTCAAGCCGCTCGGAGACGAGCGTGTGGATCGCCGCCAGGGCAGCGGCATCGGCGCCGTTCTGAACACGCGCACGCCACACAACCATCTGCCCAACGTCCGTGGTGAGGGCCAGGATGCCGCCCAGGACGGCCAGCACCACGGGGGCCAGCACTATGACCTGCCCCCGGCGCGGCTTGCCCCTCCGGTTGATTCTCATCTTCGCCTCCGTGTCCGTTGGCGCACTATGAGTAATCTGTTACACAACCCTTCAGGGCACATGGCGTGCCGTTCGGCATCAAATCCGGTCCCCGCCGGGCTCTCGTTCCGCTGGCTTTGATACGGGGCGCGCTTGTCTCGGGGCAGCAGGCCGGGGCAATGCCTTGGCCGGGCCGGAAGTGGCAAGGGGGGGGTGTCGAGGGGCGCTTTGACACTCGGGCCCCCCGGGGGCGAAGTAGAGCGGGACGGATGTGCCCCGTCAGTTCACAAGCTGTATCTTGAGGATGTTGAGGCTGGGCGTGCCGAGGCCCCCGATGAGGTCGTGGAGCATCCCGACCTCGTCCACCACACAAGTTATGTGCGGGTTGCCCCCCGTCAGCTTCACCTGCGTGATGGTCACCTTAACGAAGCCTGTGCAGCGGAAGGTTGCCCCCGAGCCCACACCGACGACCTCGTCGTAGACGGCTACGATCATCGAATCGCCGATCTTGCGCCTCATGGCCGGCTGTAGTGCGGAGCGGAAGCCCGACGCGCCGTCAATCCAGAGGTGGCCTACCTCGGAGTCGATCTCGATCCCGCCGTCGTACCCGTTCTCAATCCAGTCGATCAGTTCCGAGGTGCCCAGGGAGCCTGAGTCCAGGTTGAGCAGACCCCAGCAACCGGGCGCAACGGTGAGGTCGCCGATGCCATCGTAGTCCTCGCCGTCGGCGGGATAGAAGATCATCGGGTCGCCGGGAGGCACCAGGCCATACTCCGGCACGGCAAAGGGAGCCATGCCGGCCAGGATGCCCGCGATGTCGGCGGTGACCTCGCACGTGCCCGCGCCGGCCACGTCGCAGGAGTTGACGCCCAGCAGGGGCGCGAAGAAGAGCGAGAGCCGTCCACCGGGTGCATCCTCGGTCCGAAAGGCCGTGACCCTCACCGCTGTGGCCGTCGTTGCGGCATCCGCAGCCGCGAAGCTGCCGCCCTCGTCCAACTGACCGAACTCAACGTTCACCCCTGCCTCCAGGGCGTTGGCCTCGCGTATGAGGGTGGCCTCGGTCAGGGCGGCCGAGCGGGCGCTCGCCTCCTCAGCCCCGTCGAGACGCTCGGTTACCAGCACATGTGTTGCGGCCAGGGCCGCCGCGTCGGCGGCGTTCTGAAGACGAGCACGCCACACAAAGAGCTGCCCGACATCGGCGGTTAACGCCAGGAGCGCACTCAGGACGAACAACATGACGGGGGCCAGCACCACCACCTGTCCCCATCGTCTGTCCTTGCGGGTCTGTGGATGCATGTGACAGTCCCCTCCTGGCAGGTCTGATTGGTACCACTTCTGATACACTGCGGGTCTTGTTGTGCAGGGAGCACATTGCATGCCATTGGGAGGCACGGTCCAGAGGCCGGGGCCACCGGCGACGGCCTGTCCCGCAGAGGCGGCGCGGTTATCGGTGTAAGCGGCATGTGCGCAAGCGTTTACGCACAGGCGGACGGACTCACCGGCCCGACAGGATCAGCGGGATAGGGGGAACTCCAGCCGGACCGTATGTCGCGCTGGGCCGGGCCTTCATCTCTTGCGGCGGCGGGCCAGGCGCCTGCGCTTCTCCTTGTCCAGGTAGGCCTCGAGCTCTTCCGGGGTGTTGAGCATGACATCCCAGTACTCCCCGTAGTGCTCGCAGTCGGGGGGATTGTGCCTGCGACACCTCTGCGGACGGTCCTTGTATATGCGGCAGAGGTTCCGGCGGGTCAGGTAGATGCAGCGGCCCTCGATCAGCCGATGCCATCGGTGGCTGGTGATGAAGACGCGGACGGTGTCGTATTGCAGATCCCATTTGAGCTCTTCCACGTCGGCCCTGTCTTTGGGCTTCGGGATCGGCATCACGAGGTCGTGGCAGCAGAGGGCAGGGCAGCCCGCACAGCCGGGCTTCGTGCGTCCGTCCGTGGCGGCACGACTCGCTCCTTTTGCGGACTTTCTCGCCATCCTGCCGATGTCCCCTTTGCTAAGCGGCGCGGCCGCGCGTCAGCAGCCGGTGGGGAAATCCTAACGGCGGGACACGGCGGGGGCAAGCAAAGAACAGGAGGACCCACGGCATAGGGTCCTCCTGGGATCGGAAAACTGGTCATTCGACCAGTTGAGTTTTGCGCATGTTGGGGCTGTCGCAGTCGCCGCCAACGATCACGTCGTGCAAGCCCGTTATCCCTTCCACGCGGGAGGTTAAGTGAAGGCGCCCAGGCCGCCGGCAGTGCGTCATGGTGATACGCAGTGTCTATTGCAACAGGCGTGCCGGTGGCGGGGTGTACCTCGGCGTTTCGCCCGTGAGCCCCGCAGGGGGCCTCGGGGGGGCCCTCAGGGCGAACAAGAGGCAGCGGAGGCGTTCGCGGTCATCCCAGCAGCAACTGCAAGAGGGCACGCTGGGCGTGGAGGCGGTTCTCCGCCTGGTCGAACACGGCAGACCGGGGTCCTTCGATGACCTCGTCGGTGATCTCCTCGCCCCGATGCGCCGGCAGGTCGTGCATGACGATGGCGCGCGCGGAGGCGCGGGCGAGCAGGGCCTGGTCCACGCAGAAACCGGCAAACGCGATGCGGCGCTTCTCGGCCTCTTCCTCCTGCCCCATGCTGGTCCACACGTCGCTGTAGAGCACGTCGGCCCCCTCGGCTGCTTCGGCGGGGGAATGGCAGACCGTGGACTCGCCGCCACCGGCCGCCGCGAGGTCCGCGACCTGCGCCCGGAACTCGGCGCCGAAGGCGTAGCCCGGCGGGCAGGCGACCGTGAAGTTCAACCCCAGTTTGGCGCAGACCACGGCCAGCGAGCGGGAGACGTTGTTGGCATCGCCGATGAAGGCGATCTTCAGCTCGGCCGGGTTCTCGAAGCGCTCTTGGATGGTCAGCATGTCGGCCAGCGCCTGGCAGGGATGTGCCCGGTCGCTCAGCGCGTTGATGACGGGCACCGTCGAATGGGCGGCCAGTTCCTCCACCGTGGCGTGGGAGTAGGTGCGGGCCGCGATGCCGTCCACGTAGCGGGACAGCACGCGCGCGCCGTCCTTGATGGGTTCGCGCCGGCCCAGGTTCACGTCGTCCCGGGATCGATAGGTGACGTGGCCGCCGAGCTGCGTCATGGCAACCTCGAAGGAGACGCGCGTGCGCATCGAGGCCTTCTCGAACAGCAGCGCCAGGGTCTTGCGTTC
>JAUVVP010000439.1 GCA_030604585.1 Planctomycetota bacterium
CGGAGGTCCGCGGAAACGCCCTTTGCCGCCTCGCCCACGATCTCCAGCAACCGAACCATTGCCAGTGCGAACATCTGGTCGGAGTCCAGGTCCGCCCGAGTTCTGTCCCGGGCGAATTCCACCGCCTTTTGAGCGGCTTCCAGCATGTGCTGGACTCGAACGAGGTCGCTACGAACCGGCATACTGCACCTGTGCTTCCGCCAGGATTTGATCGCGGAAATGGCGACTAAGGAAGTTCGGCGTGTGTAGGTCAACCTTTCGACCCATCATCTCAGAAAGCTCAGTTTGCATAGCGAAAAAGGCCAGGCCCGGCACGTGACCCGGCTCAAACTCAACCAGGACGTCAACGTCACTATCGGCCCGGAAGTCGTCTCGCAGCACGGAACCGAAAAGTGCAAGCTTCCTGACATGGTGGCGCCGACAAAAAGCGGCGATCTTGTCCTTTGACACAACAATGATCTTGTTCATTCCACCCGCCTGCCTGTGCGAACGGGGACCTTCGGAAGGCCTCAAAGAAGCGCATCCAATGCGCCCGGCCCTAAACTCGAACGCGTTCTCCTATTGGCCTGAACCGAGCTACACTGACGCGTCACCCGATACATTACGTCGCGTGGCTGACATCTGTCAAGCACTACTTCCGGGGCCCCGATCTTCCCCGCCCGCCTATCCGGCCTTCATCTCCTGGACGGCCCGGACGCAGCGGGGGCAGAGGTCCGGGTAGGCGCCATTGTGGCCGACGCCTTCGCGCAGGTTCCAGCAGCGCGCGCACTTGCTGTGGCCGGAAGGCACGGCCCGGACCAGCAGGTGCGGCTCGCCGGCGCCCGGCACCATGTCCGCCGCCTCCGCCTCGGACGGCGCGCCGTCCGGGACCTCAAGCTCGCTGACCATCAGCAGCTCGAGCAGGTCGTCGCGGTGGCGCCTGAGCAACTCGCGCAGCGGTTCGCTCGGGGAGGCCAGCGTGAGGCTGACCTCCATGCTCTGGGCCACTTGCTTCTGCTCGCGGAGGCCCTCGACGGCGCGGGCCACGTCGTCCCGCACGGCCAACAGGCGCTGCCAGCGCTCGTGAAGTCCCTCGTCCAGCCACTGCTGCGGCGGCTCGGGCCAGCGGCAGAGGTGGACGCTCCCAACGCCGCCTCCGAGGGCAGCCGCGGGCCCCTCGTCCTTGTGCCGCACGCAAGACCAGACCTCCTCGGCGGTGTGGACCAGGATCGGCGCCGCCAGCTTGCAGAGGGTCAGCAGTATGCGATGCAGCACGGTCTGCGCGCTGCGCCGCCCCTGCCAGTCGCGCCCGGAGCAGTAGAGCCGGTCCTTGAGCACATCGAAGTACGTCGAACTCATCGCGACCGTGCAGAAGTTGTGGATGAAGTTGTAGACCTGGTGGAGCTGGTAGCTCTCCCAGGCGTCGGTCACGCGCCGCACGAGGCGGGCCAGTTCATCCAGGGCCCAGCGGTCCAGCTCGGGCATATCTTCGTAGGGGACCGCATGCTCGTCCGGGTCGAAGTCGGACGTGTTGCCCAACAGGAAGCGGAACGTGTTGCGCACCCGCCGGTAGGCGTCCACCATGCCGCTGCGCAGGTGGTCCTTGTTGACCGGTATCTGGTCGCGGTAGTCCACGCTGGAGCACCAGAGGCGCAGTATCTCGGCGTGGAACATCTCCACGCCCTCGGCCAGGCTGATGAAGTTGCCCAGGGACTTCGACATCTTGCGCCCCTCTTCGTCCACCACGAAGCCGTGGGTGAGCACCGTCTTGAAGGGCGCCTGCCCCCACGCCGCCAGCGACGGCAGCAAGGAGAGCTGGAACCAGCCGCGGTACTGGTCCGTGCCCTCCATGTAGAGGTCGGCCGGGAAGCCCAGCTCGGGATGCTTGCGGCAGACGCTGTTGTGCGAGGAGCCGCTCTCGAACCAGACGTCCAGGATGTCGGTCTCCTTTTCCCAGTCGGCGGCGCCGCAGCCGCAGGCCGTCCCTTCGGGCAGGAAGTCGGCCGCGCCTTCCTCGGAGAACCAACTGTCCGAGCCGCGCTCGGCAAAGGCGGCGGCCACGTGCGCGACGGTCTCTTTCTCCAGCAGCACCTCGCCGCACCGGCGGCAATAGAAGGCGGGGATCGGCACGCCCCAGGACTTCTGGCGCGATATGACCCAGTCGGGCCGCTCCGCTATCATCTGGAAGATGCGCTGCTCGCCCCAGGCCGGCACCCAGTCCACGCCCCGGACGGCCTCGAGGGCCTGGTGGCGGAACTCCCGGTGGTCTATGCGCACGAACCACTGGTTGGTCGCGCGGAAGATGACCGGCTTGTGGCAGCGCCAGCAGTGCGGGTAAGAGTGCACCGACTCCTCCCCGTGGAGCAGGTAGCCCTCGGCGGCCAGGTGCTCGACGATGGTGCGGTCGCCCTCGTTGATGTGCTGGCCTTCGAACATGCCGGCCTGCTCGGTGAAGAATCCCCTCTCGTCTATGGGGCTGAGCGTCCCCAGCTCGTACTTCAGCCCGGTCATGTAGTCTTCATGCCCGTGGCCGGGCGCCGTGTGGACGCACCCCGTTCCTTCGGCCAGGCTGACGTACTCGGCCAGCACGAGCGGACACTCACGCTCGATGAACGGATGCCGATAGGTCAGCCCCTCCAGCTTCTGCCCAGGGACCTCGCCAAGCCGTTCGAACTCGCCCACGCCCACGAACTGCATGACGCCGTCCGCCGCCGCCGCGCCCATGATGCTCACCACGGGCTCGCCCGTCTGCGGATGCCGGTAGCGCACGGCGGTGTAGGGGGCGCCCGGGTGGACGGCGACGGCCAGGTTCGCCGGCAAGGTCCACGGCGTGGTTGTCCAGATGAGGACGTGGACGGGGTCGGCCGGCTCCACGTCGAACAGGCTGCCCGCGTCGCTCACCAGCGGGAAGTTCACGTAGATGGACGGCCCGGCC
>JAUVVP010000348.1 GCA_030604585.1 Planctomycetota bacterium
CGCGCATACCCGGATTTCCCTGAGCCAGTCGGCCCATAGACGACTGTTAGTTGCGGACCGATCTCAATGGACTGGTTCTCGGCCAGCGCATTGACGCCTTGGAGGTGCCGTATTCCCTTGAGGACAACCTTCTGCTCAGACTCAGCAGATTCGGGAATCCGGTCCAGGCTGAGATCCTTGGAGGCGTCCGCCTCCTGCGGCTCTGCGAGGCCATTGTCAACCAAGAGGGCTTCGTATATCACCTCCACATCCTGTTCGTCGACAGAGCCCTTGTCGAGCAGCATACGCAACGCCAGCCGTTCCCATCGCGGCAGCACAGGACTCCACGCACGGAGCTCGGCGAACAGACTAAATGTGGCTGAACTGTTGTCGGCAACCTCAGGCACGTCGTCGTTGGCGCCTCTGTCTTCCGCCATTGCTGCCCTCCGATTCCGGCAGAGCCTACCTGCGCCTATAAGGCCGTCCTCTGTACAGATTATACGCACTGCCGCGCGATTATCCAGCGCGTTCTTTGCCCTGCGGGTCGGCGTGGCGCCTGGGGGTGCTTCCGCCCTCCGTAGTCCCGCTTCCGGGACGGAGGACGGGCCACAGAAAGGCGAGCAGGAGCACGAGGAGGAGTGCGAGAACGAGTGATGGACAGCCCGGCGGGGTTAGGACAGTATGCGCTCGATTGTGTCGAGCTCGTTGGCGGTGAACTCGAGCTTGTCCAGGGTGGCGACGTTCTCCTCGACCTGGCTGACGCGGCTGGCACCGATCAGGGCGCTGGTGACGCGCTCGTCGCGCAGGACCCAGGCCAGGGCCATCTGGGCGAGGGTCTGCCCGCGCTCGGCGGCCAGCTCGCTCAGCCGCCGCACGCGGTCCAGCTTCTCCTCGGTGATGTCCTCGGCCGTGAGGAACTCGCTGGCCTTGGCCGCCCGTGAGTCGGACGGGATGCCGTCCAGGTACTTGGCCGTCAGCAGCCCCTGGGCCAGGGGGCAGAAGACGATGACCCCCACGCCCAGCGCGCCCGTCTGCCCCAGCAGGTCGTCTTCGATCCAGCGGTCGAACATCGAGTAGCTCGGCTGATGGATGGTCAGCGGCGTGCCCATCTCGCGCATGATGCGGTGGGACTCGGCGGTGGCGGCGCCGCTGTAGGAGCTGATGCCCGCGTAGAGCGCCTTGCCCTGCTTCACGATCAGGTCCAGGGCGCCGAGCGTCTCCTCCAGCGGCGTGTCGGGGTCGGGCCGGTGCGAGTAGAAGATGTCCACGTAATCCAGGCCGAGGCGCTTGAGGGATTGGTCGAGGCTGGCGACGAGGTATTTCTTGGAGCCGAAGTCGCCGTAGGGGCCCGGCCACATGGTCCAGCCGGCCTTGGTGGAGATGATGAGTTCGTCGCGGTGGCCGGCGAAGTCCTCGCGCAGGATGCGCCCGACGTTGCGCTCGGCGGAGCCGGGCGGAGGGCCGTAGTTGTTGGCCAGGTCGAAGTGAGTGATGCCCAGGTCGAAGGCCCGGCGGAGCATGGCGCGCGCCACGTCCTGATCGTCGCCGTCGCCGAAGTTGTGCCAGCAGCCCAGCGAGATGGCCGGCAGCATCAGGCCGGACCGCCCGCACCGGCGGTAGGCCATCGTGTCGTAGCGTGCTTCACTGAACTCGGCGCTCACGGCCATTCTCCTTCCGCTTTGTGGATGCCCACCGACACGACTGCCGTCAACCACGGGCGCCGCGCCCTCAGTCCGGCAGTTTGTCGAGCGGCTCGGGGTTGCTGACGCGCGGCTTGAGGGTGCTGCCTCCCTGGCCGGCCCAGCGGACGGCGTTGATGATCACGCGCTGTATCTGCGGGTCCTTGAAGATGGGGAATGTCTCGTGGCCGGGGCGGAAGTAGAAGACCTTCCCGCAGCCCCGGTAGTAGCAGAGCCCGCTGCGGAAGACCTCGCCGCCGGGGAACCAACTGATGAAGATCAGGTTGTCCGGCTGGGGCACGTCGAAGAACTCGCCGTACATCTCCGTGTGGGGCAACTCGACGTACTCGCCTATGCCCTTGACGATGGGATGGCCGGGCTGCACGACCCAGAGGCGCTCCTTCTCGCCGACCTCGCGCCATTTCAGCGTGGCCGAGGCCCCGACGAGCTTGCGGAATATCTTCGAGAAGTGGGCCGAGTGGAAGCAGATCAGCCCCATCCCGTCCAGCACGCGCGCGTGCACCTTGTCCACGATCTCGTCGCGCACCTCCTCGTGCGCCATGTGCCCCCACCAGGTCAACACGTCCGTCGCCTCAAGCACTTCGTCGGTCAGGCCGTGGTCGGGGTCGTCCAGGGCGGCCAGCCGCGCCTCGATGTCCGGCTCGGCGGACAGGAAGTCGGCGATGACCTTGTGCATGCCGTCGGGGTAGATCTCCTTGCACGCTTCCAAGTGCTTCTCGTGGCGGAACTCATTCCAAACCGTCACTCGGATCAGGTCGGCCATGGCGTCGCTCCTCGGCTCCGTTCTGGAGGAAAGATGCGCTTCCCGTTCCGGGCAGGTCAAAGGGGACCTGGCGGCGCAGGAGGCCGATTATACACGCACGACGGCCGGCGTCAAAGGAACGGGCGGACGCAGCGTCGGCGAAACGGCTCTCCCCCGGGTTTGCAGCCGGGTCAGCGCAACCCCAGCTCTTCCTCGCCGAACACGGTGGCCGTGAACCGCTGGATCGTCACCCCCTGCTGGCGCCACGCGCTGCGCGGCAGGCCCGCCTTCAGGCACGTGTGTTCGAGGAACTGCTGCGCCGTCCATCCCTGCTCGGCGGCGACCTGGGGCAGCAGCAGTCCCCTCCTGTAGCCCGAGCTGACGACCAGGCCGTCCCGGCCGACCTCAATGTCCTCCAGGCCTGCGGCCCTTACCAGGGGGCTCAGGACGCTTATCTCGATCGTGCAGTCGGCCAGCTCCTCCCTGGTGACAGGCGGAAAGCGCGGGTCCCTCGTGGCGGCCAGCGCCGCCACGCGTGCGACGCACTTGCAGAGGGGTTCCTCGGAGCTGATGTGTCCGATGCAGCCGCGCAGCCGGCCGTCGTTCTTCAAGGTGACGAAGGCGCCGCAGTTGGCCCTGAGCGCCTCGGGCATGTCGTCCAGGTTCACCCGGAGGCCGCCGCCTGCCGAATCGCCCTTCGCGGCAAGTGCCTTCTCGGCGGCCTGGCGGGCGAGCGTCAGCAGGATGCGCTTCTGCTCGTCGGTCAACTCCAGCGCACCCGTGCTCGGCGCGGCATCTTCAGGTGCGGCCGCCTGGACGCGGCCGGCCAGTGCCTTCTTGATCTCCTGCAAGGCTTCAGACGGCGCGTAGACGGCCAGTGCAACGTAACTGACGCAGTAGGAGAAGTCGCCGGTCGTCTGGCTGGAGTTGGCCCAGTGCAGGAAGGCCGTCCGCGACGCCGCCGACTGCGAGAACAGATTCAGCATGATGTCCACCGGCAGGCCGCCGCAGACGGTGGGGTTCTTCCGCTTCAAGTAGCTGTAGAACGCCTCCGGGTCGAGGGCCTGAATGAGCCGGACTCCTTTCATGTCCAGCTCTTCTATCCTGTCGCGCAGTTGGGCCGTCGGCGTGCCGGCGAAGGGGCGGAACCCCCTTCCGTAGTGGGTGAAGTCGGTGCTGACGATCAGCAGCGAGTCCTCATCGAGTATGCCG
>JAUVVP010000103.1 GCA_030604585.1 Planctomycetota bacterium
ATTCGACCTGACGCCGCGCGAGCTGTGTGAGGAGATCATCACGTTCTTCTGGCAGACGCTCTGCCGCCTGCGGCAGGAAGATATCAGGGTGGACCTGGGCGAGGTGAACTTCGACGAGGAGATCCACGGCCCCGACATCCAGGCGCATCTCATTCACGAGACCTACTCGTGGATACGCCGCCACCCGGAGGTCATCGGCAGCGCCACGTTCTACGAGCTGACCGACATGGGCGGCCTGGCGCTGTTCCGGCAGAAGGCATACGGCAACGTGAAGGACCTCACGACCACCGTCCTGCTGGATGTCTATAAGGACATCATGGGCTGGGAGGAGTTCCGGCACCCTTGCACGGCCATCGCCGACGTGGAAGAGGGCGCGCAGGCCGTCAACCTCGTCTGGAGGTCGAGCGTGGACGCCGAAGGCCTGGAAGTCCGCCCGGAAGGCGCCCCTGCCAAGGCCATAGACTTCAGGGAGGAGTACTGGCGGCGCGTGCTGATGACAGGCGAGGACGGTAAGGAAGCCTACTTCCACACGAAGGCCCGGACGCTTCGCTTGCGGCGGGGCACCGAGAGCATCAGAGTCTTCGCACTGCCCCCGGACGGCAAGGACAACTCACGCAGCGGCTACAAGGCCACCGTGCCCGTTCCCGTGCTCGTCTGAGGGCGGTCCCGGCGCAGCAGGGCAGGGGGCCCGCCGGCCCCGTCCACGTTCCTGCTGGAGAGGGGCGAGGTGAGACCCTTGCCCAACGGCAAGCCGCTCCTTTTCGCCAACGCCGAACAGCGGCCCGACGGCTGGCCTGGCGTCGGCTCCTTCCAGGTCTGCTGAGGCGGCGGCGTCCGCCGACCGATCATCTGAACGCCGGCAGGAAGCCGGCCATCCACTCATCCACGTCGGCGGGGTGCAGGAGCCAGCCAAGCTCCGCGTGCCGGGCGGGGCTGTCGGGGCGGAGGCGGAAATCGCCGGCGTCCGGGTCAACGGACAGGGGATCGGCCGCCCGACTCTCTGCGTCGAAACCCGTCGCCTCCGCCAGCTCCTCGACGGTGGCGAACTCCCTGTGCTTCGCCCGCCACGGCACGCAATCGGATGCGGCTGCGCTGCTCTGCGAACAGTTCCCGCCGAACGCTTTCGAGGATGCGCTGTTGGGCGTCTTCGGCCAGGCCCTTGCTGCGGGCGCTTTCGACCTCGTAGCCGCCCTGGGCAAAGGCTTCGCCCGGCGGCACGTAGCACAGCCGACCGGCATGCGTGACCATGAGGAGCCGCCGGCCGGCATCGCTCGCCATCTGCTTGAGGGCCGCGCCGCTCTCCACGAAGTGCTCCCCCGGCAGGGCAAGGATCGTCACGTCGCCAAGTTCAAGCGCACAGGGCGTGATGCCGACCTCGGACTCTTGGCCGATGTCCACGGTCCACGCCTTGCCGCCCAGTTTCGCGGCCCCGACGGGCTCCTTATCCGGCAAGGATCGCAGGACCGCTTCGCCCAGGGCGCGGCCGATCTGCTCGACCTCGTCGAAAGTCCCTGTGCTCCGGTCGTAGATGCCTGTGAGAGGGTCGTCGGTGAACCACTTCTCTCCGTGTTCTTCCAGCAGATCCTTGACCGAAGGCGTAAGCGGGTTGATGTCGCCCGAGGGCGCGGCGACGAAAACCGCCTGGGCGCCGGGCAACCCGTCCTCGATGACCCGCCTTGCGACACCGATATGGTCGGCCGAGATGCTCAGGTTGTTGTGTCCCATCACAACCCCGTGCAGGGCGTATGAGAAGAGGACGCCCAGCGCGTTCCCTTCGGCATCCTCCGCCGTCAGGAAGGCGAACTCCTCGTCCACCGGCCCGGAAAGCTCCCGACGGTTGATGCACAGTCCTTCGGCCCGGCCGGTCCCGTAGAAAAGGCGGGCCGGCCGGCGGTGCTTCCAGGCCAGTTCGCCCGCGCGGGCCATCAGATCGGGCAGCAGGTCCCGATAGGCGCTTTCCTCGTGCAGGGCCGGCCCGGAGTGGGTGTGCGTTGCAGCGACGACGACGTGCCCGTCCGGCATGCCCGTGCGTTCACTGAGCTTCACCCGCACCCGGCACGGGAACCATTCCGGCAGCATGCAGACGTCGGCAAGCACAAGGGCGGCCGACTCACCATTGCATTCGAAGACTACGGCGCGCGCCGTCAGCTCGTCGTGGAGGTCCTCCGCGCAGCCTTCCCGCTGCATGTAGCCCGCCATGGGCACCCCGAGCGGCGGGGTGATGCTATACCGACCGAATCCCACCTTCAGTTCCACGTCTTTCCTCCGCGTAAGTGCTCTCTGAATTCACACTTCACCGATTACGGCGCTGACGTCCATGACGTACACCTGCCGTGTGCTTTCGTGCGCGCTGTCGAAGCAGACCTTGGTGCCATCACGGCTCCAGCGCGGATGGAGGTCGCAGCGGATCTCCCCGGCCAGTTCCGGCGGCGCGCAGAAACGGCCGATCTCCACGCGGCTTCCATCCTCCGGCCGGTAGAGCAGGAGGATGCGCATCCGTTCGCTGTCCGCGTACTCGTCGGTGAGGACCCACTGGCGGTCCGGCGAGTAGGAGCAGTGGCCGTCTGCGGTCAGCACGTCTTTGCCCACGGTCTCTCTCTGCTCGTCGCGGTCGGTGCACAGGAAATAGTGGTCGCCTACGCCGCGCTGCCGAGCCCACGCCAGCACATGCGTGGGGTCGCGCCAGTCGTAATGCGACACCATCTCGTGGTCGGCCACGCAGTAGATCTCGGAGCCGTCCGGATTGGCGGTGAAGAGCCGGGTCCGCCAGCCGCGCTCCTGCGGCCTGCTCCACCGATGCAGGAACCCGAAGCGCGAGCCGTCCGTGTTCACCTGCAAGTGATTGAACCAGTGTCTGGCGTCCGCCATCGTGTCGTCGCGGCGATATGATGCAATCCGGCCAAGGCTGATAATCAGGCGGCTATCGCCGCTTTCGAGGTCCATGCGATAGATGCCGTCCTGGTCGGGGTGCGGATGGTGGCGCCACGGGTCTTCGACGCCGGCGTATCCGTAGCCGGGCCGCGTATCGGCGATGCGGGCGAAGCTCGTGCTCAGGGCCGTCCGACCATCCGGACTGAGGGCGTAGACCGCCCGCGGCAGCGTCCGTTCTTCGCCGCTCAGGATGTCCCGCACCACGGCCACGAACCGGCCACCGCGCCGTGCATTGTAGACGATGAGGCGGCCGGGCGCCGAAGGTAGCCAGTGGAGCATGGTGCCCTGCTGCCAGTTCCAGGCCGTAGTCCCGGCGATCGGTTGCCAGGCGTCCCCATCGGCCGTGTCGATAAGGCCGACTGTGGCCACGTCGTCCGGCCCGGGCGGGCGGTCCATGAAGCCAGCTTCCAGGGCCAGCATGTGGCGCCCTGTAACGTCCCACGGCGTCTTGTCGTAGTAGCCGAACCAGTGATGACGAGGGCCGCGGGTGACGGCCCGGACCTCTGGAGTGGCGCTGTGACGCTGCAAAGCGACCTCCGTTCGAGCAGAAGATGTTCGTCTTACGGTGCGCCCCTCCCTGCGCATGATGTCATGCCGCGTGCCCGAGGGGCCTCCGGGCACGCCCTTAAGTCCCCTTGCCGAAGTCGCACGCACAGCCCAAGCATTCTACGCTGGACTCGCCGGCTCCTCAAGAAAGTCCGTGTGTGACCCTTGATCCGCCGCCGGCCAATCGCTTAGGTAGCGACTGCCGATGCGACTCATGTCCGACGCTCGGGGAGGAGTACGATGACGGTCTACAGGGGACGATGGCACGGCAAGAGGCGGTACTTCGGCCTGCACTACGACCTGCACGCGAATGAAGGGGACACGCAACTGGGCGTGCGCGCCACGCCGAAGCAGTTGGTCCCGATGCTCAAGCTGATGGGGTGCCAGTTCGTGCAGACCGACTGCAAGGGGCATCCCGGCCACACGAGCTGGTTCAGCAGAACGCCGGGCGCATCGGTCAGCCCTGGCGTGAAGCGGGACGCGCTGAAAGGCTGGCGGGCGGCCACCAGGGAGCTGGGCCTTCCGCTGCACTGCCACTACTCCGGCATCTGGGACAGGGCCGCCGGGGCGAAGCATCCCGGCTGGTGCATCGTGGACAGGGACGGCAAGCCGGCCGGCGGCGCCTTCGGTCCTGCAGAGGGACGGCCCACCGGCGAGAAGATGTGCCCCCGCGGGCCGTACCTCGACAAGCTGATGGTCCCTCAGATGCTCGAACTCATAGACGACTACGGCGTGGACGGCTTCTGGGTGGACGGCGAGATCTGGGCCGTCGAACCGTGTTACTGCAAGCGCTGCCGGAAGGCGTTCAGGGACGCCACCCGCATCGAAGACCCGCCCACCGACACTGACGATCCGAACTGGCCGGCGTGGATTGGCTTCACCCGCCGCAGCTTCGAAGAATATGTCACCTGCTACTGCGACGCCGTCCACGCGCACAAGCCGGGCGTGCTGGTCTGTTCGAACTGGCTCCAGACCTTCAAGGACCCGGGCGAGCCGAAGGTGCCCACCGACTGGATCAGCGGCGACAACGTGTGGGTCTTCGGGCTGGACGGGTGCCGCTGCGAGGCGCGCTTCATCTCCACGCGCGGCAAGCACTGGGACATCATGATCTGGTCATTCTACAAGTCCGCCGAGATGCACGACCGCACGGCGCCCTGGAACTTCAAGCCGGTCCAGATGGTCCAGCAGGAGGCGGCCGTCATCCTGGCCTTCGGCGGCGCCGTCTCGGTCTATGAGACGCCGCACGGCCTGCGGAACGGGCAGCTCGTCCCGTGGCGCATGAAGCGCCTGCGCGAGGTCGGTCGGTTTGTGAAGGCGCGTCGGGCGCTCTGCCAGGATTCGGAGACGATCCCGCAGGTGGCCGTGCTGCATTCCGAGCATCATCTGCGCGGCCAACCCGCCAGGAACCTCATGTGGGACCTGGACACAGCCCCCGTCGAGGGCGCGACTTACAGTATGCTCGAGAACCATTACGGCGTGGACATCCTGGACGAATGGGCGCTCCGGGCCCGGCTGGCCGAGTTCCCCGTCGTGGTCGCGCCCGAGCAGGACGACATGTCGGACGCGATGGTGGAGGCGTTGAAGGCCTATGTCCGTGGCGGTGGCAAGCTGGTGGTCTCCGGCGCGGCGGCCTTCGAGCGGTTCGGCGCGGGATTCCTGGGGGTCAGCCGGGGGAGGGTGGAGCGCGATGCCACGTATCACGTTCCCGCCGCCGACGGGTCCGTCCCCGTCTTCAGCGAGAGCTGGCGGCTGGTGAAGGTCCGAACCGCCAGGCCCATCGGTCGACTGGGCCGGACGCCGCTGTTGGGCGAGCGCCTTCTGCCCAACCCGGCCGCTGCCATCAACAGGGTGGGGAAGGGCGCCGTCGCCTACGTTTCCTTCAACGTATTCCGTTTCTTCGCGAGGCACCGCTACCCGCTGGTCGGGGCCTTCGTTGGCGAGGTGGCCCGGGCCCTGGCGGGGAGGCTGCCGATCCACGTGACGGCCCCGGTCTGTGTGGACGTCGTGCTCAGAAAGAAGGGCGGCAAACGGGTCGTCCACCTCATCAACCGTGCCTCGGGCATCCCGAACCGTCCGAATGACGGCACAGTGGACGAGGTCCCGCCGGTGGGTCGGGTCACGGTCGAGATGAGGATGGAGAGGAAGCCGTCGGAAGTCGGCCTCGCCTTCGAGAAGGGGTCGTTCGATTGGCGATATGTGCCCGGCAAGCGGGGCGGCAGGCTCATCGCGACCCTTGCCCGGGTCCACATCCACGCGGCGGTCGTCGTTGAGTAAGGGGCTATTGCAAAACCCGGATCTACTGCGGCCGGCTGCGAAGCCCGCCGGCTGTGTTGTCGGCGCAAAACGTCCTCAACGTGGCTTCATCAGCCACGCTTCCGGCGTTTTGCGCCTGCCGCCTTGCCCTCGGGCTTCTCGCTCGTCCTCGTCACGAACGGGGTTTCGCAATAACCCCTAAGCCTGCCGGGCCGAGGGCTCACTCCTCTTCGATCATCTGGTCGTAGAAGCCGACGTAGTCGTCCGGGGTCTCGCCCTGGCGCAGCTTGATGGCCGGGCGCGGGTGCTGGTTGAGCTGGCCGGTGATCATGTACGGGATTCTGGGTCCCCACTCCATCTTGCTGTCCAGGGGCAGGAAGTGTTCCTGGATGCACTGGAGCACCGGCCGCAGGTGGAACTTCGGGTTCTTGAGGAAACCGATCAGCAGCTCGAGGGGGCAGTTGCCCGCCCCGCGCCCCATGCCGTTGATGGTCGCGTCCAGGCGGCTGGCTCCCATGATCAGCGCCTCGATGGTGTTGGCGTAGGCGAGTTGCTGGTTGTTGTGCGCGTGGATGCCCACCCCCTTGCCCGTCCCCTCGACCGCCTTCAGGTAGGTGAGGGTCAGGTCCCGGATCTGCTCGGAATAGAGGGCCCCGAAGCTGTCCACCAGGTATATGGCAGTGACGGGGCTTGCCGCCAGGACCTCCAGCGCCTCCGCAAGGTCACGGTCCTGGATCACCGAGACCGCCATCAGTTGCATGACGGTCTCGTAGCCCTTCTCGTGGGCGTCCCGGATCATGTCGAGCGCGGTGGGGATCTGGTGGATATACGTGGCGATGCGGATGCAGTCGAGCACGCTCTCTTCTTTGGGCAGGATATCCTCCTGGTAGTCGGTGCGCTCGGCGTCCGCCATGGCGGAGAGTTTCAGGGGCGTGGGGTTGTCGCCGACGATGCGGCGGAGGTCCTCCTCGTCGCAATACTTCCAGGGGCCGAACTCGGACGGGGGGAACAGCTTCTTTGACGCCTTGTAGCCCATCTCCATGTAG
>JAUVVP010000182.1 GCA_030604585.1 Planctomycetota bacterium
CGCGGGCTGACTCTGTCGCCCCAGGCGTTCCGCTGCTTGAGCGCCGAAGGCCGAGAGCGCTTCCAGAAGATCAAGCGGCCTGTGACGTACCGGATGCGCGGTTAGCCTTACAACGTCAATCTAACACGGAGGCACGGAGGCCACAGAGAACACAGAGGAAAACGCAGAAGAGGTAACCACAACGGCATGATGTGCAGCCTGCCTCTTTCGTGTAGGACATCCAACTCGAGGTCGGGGTGATTCCCGCCGTTGCCTTTCCCCGAGTCCTCCGTGCCTCCGTGTTCCACCGAGAGTTTGACGTTACAGTGGTGGGGGCCGCAAACGGATAGACCGCAGGGGTCGCAGAGCTTGCCCGCCTCGGGCGCGCACGCGGAAGGGATTCAAGGAGAAGTGCCAGTAAGAGCTTCTTCCTCTTGGCGCTCTCTGCGTTCTCCGCGGTGAATCGCCTCTATTGGAGCCTTAGGTCGGCTGTCGAGTGGGAAGGACTGTCCCATGATCCTGTATCACGGTACGACCAGACGGCGCGCGGCGCGCATCTGCCGGGAGGGGTTTGTGCCAAGGAAGCCCTCCCGGCGCGTCTGGTTCGCCGAAGGGCGGGGCTATGCGTTCGGGCGCGCGAAGACGCAGGCCCGCCGCAGGCACGACCGGCCGGTCGTGCTGGTCTGCGAGATGGACCTGCACCAGATGCGCAGGCGCCTCGGCCCCCGGTGCGTCATGCAAAGAGGGGGCGTCGTCGCCATCAACGCGCAGGTGCCGGTCTCCGTGCTGCGCTCTTTTCCGGGGCAGGAAACCCCCGCCCTGCCCGGCGAACTCGCCTCCTGGGTCAACCGCCTCCTGGGCCTCAAGCCCTACAAGGGTGTCGGCCGCCGCCACCCGGGCATCGAGCGCCTGTCCCAGTGGGTCTCAAAACGGCTCGCCGCCCAGCCCGCCGGCACGATCAAGCCTACCGAGCTGCTTCAGATGGCGCGCCAATGGCTGCCGGAGCACTTCGAAGGGGTCGAGGTTGACCTCAAGCGGCTCAAGGCCTGGCGCAGGTTCACGACCATTGCACTCAAGGCCGAGCCTCCCCTGGCGCTGGACGACACGTGGGAAGAGGAGGCGCTGGACTGCCTGAATGACCCCAGGCCCAAGAGGCGGGTGCGGGGGCTGTCCATGCTGGCCGAGGTAGACGAGCCGGACCTGTTCGACTGGTGCGTGATGTTCCTGGACGACGAGGCGAAGTCTGTGCGCCTGGCCGCCCTTCAGACGATGCTCCGCTGCCGGGAGGGCCATGCCGATGCCATTGAGCCGCTCGCCGGGTCGAAGGACAAGCGCATCCGGGCGGCCGCCATCGCTGCGCTGGCCCGGCACTCCGGCTCGGACGCGCAGCCTTGGTTCGAGCGCGGCTTGAAGGACCCGGAGGCCTGCGTGCGGGTGCAGGCGGCGTCGCTTCTTCGGCAGTTGGACCCCGCCAGGCACCGTGCTGTCTTCGAGCTGGCCCTCTACGACCCCAATCCCGACGTTGCCCGGGCCGCGCGCAAGGCCACCGCAGGAAAAGGCTACGGCAAGCCGCGCTGGTAGAATGCCGCTGCTGACGGCCCCCGGCAACGGGAGCGATCGCACTGAAGGCACCCCGGCCCCGGTGCTTGCCAATGGACCCCGCAGGCCATATCATCTGAGGCGGCTACGGCGGGTGAACTCCGACGGCGCGAAGACGCAGCACCGGAGCGCGGCAAAGATGGACTCGGGTAAGTTGGACGCATACCGGTTCTTCCTGAAGGACACGATCCGCAAGCAGGTCGATTTCCGCCGTACGGACCAGAGCCGGGGCCTGCCCCCGCCGCCCGTGGAGAAGCCCTGCCCGGAGGACGCAGAGCGCATCCCCTTGGCGCCCGTCGAGGAGTTCAAGGAGATCGCCCGCATTGACCTCTTCTCGGCGATAAGCCGGAGGGCAAGTCGGCGGCGGTTCTCGGAGGAGTCCCTGTCAATCAAGGAGCTGTCCTTTCTGCTGTGGGCGACGCAGGGGGTTCGCGAACGTCCCATAGCCCACGTTGCGCTGCGGACGGTCCCGTCGGCCGGCGCGCGGCATTCGTTCGAGACGTATCTCCTTGTCCGCAGAGTAGAGGGGCTCAGGGAGGGCCTGTACCGCTACCTGCCGCTCGAGCACGAACTGGCCTTCGTGCGCTCGGAACCCGACGTGGCAGGGCGCGTCACGGAGGCGTGTTCCGGCCAGACCTTCGCCGGGCAGGCAGCGGCCACGTTCTTCTGGACAACGATCCCCTACCGCATGGAGTGGCGCTACGGACTGGCGGCCCACAAGGTGATAGCCGTTGACGCCGGTCACGTCTGCCAGAACCTCTACCTGGCCTGTGAGGCGATCGGCGCCGGGACCTGCGCAATCGGGGCCTACGATCAGGGGGCCGCCGACGCCCTGTTGGGTGTGGACGGCCAGGAGGAGTTCACCATCTACATCGCGCCGGTCGGCAAGAGGCCGGCGCACACGGCCTGACGTTCGGAGCACGAGCGCAGCGGCATGAAGGTCATCCATAACGAGGCCCACGGTCGTCACGATCCGTCCCACCAGTTCGCCGGCGGCCGCCAGTCGAAGCACGCGGATGCGCCCGCGCGCATTGAGAAGATCCTCAGCGCGCTGCGGGAGGCGGACCTCGAGGTCATCCCGCCGCACTTCTACTGTGTGGATGCCATCCGCACCGTGCACTCGAAGGACTACGTGGACTACCTCTCCGGCGCCTACGAGGCCTGGGTGGCGGCCGGCAAGTCACCGGCCGGCGTCATCCCCGGCACGTTCCCCGTGCGAGCGATCTGGCGGCGACCGGACGAGCTGTCACGCCGCGCAGGCTGGCATTGCCTGGACACGGAGACCCCGATCACAGAGCACACGTTCGAAGCGGCAGTTGGGTCGGCCTGCTGCGCCCTGACCGCTGCGGACCTTCTGCTGGCGGGCGAGAGCCGCGCCTATGCCCTATGCCGGCCCCCGGGGCACCATGCCGGACGAGACCACTGTGGCGGCTATTGCTACTTCAACAACGCAGCCCTGGCGGCCACGCGGCTGCGCGACGGCAGCGGCACGGCGTGCAAGGTGGCCATCCTCGATGTGGACGGCCATCACGGCAACGGGACACAGAGCATCTTCTATGAATCCAGCGACGTGCTCTACGCATCGGTCCACGCCGACCCGAACGTCACCTACCCCTACTACTGGGGCTACGCGGAGGAGACCGGCGCGGGAGTGGGCGCCGGCTTCAACCTGAACGTCCCCCTCTCGCCGCGAGCCGACGAGACGACTTATTTCGGCGCACTGGCCGGCGCGCTGGAGGCGGCGCAGCGGTTCGGCCCGGACTTCCTGGTGGTCTCGCTGGGCACGGACGGGTCGGCCGACGACCGGTTGGGGCCGTTCGCCCTTTCAACGGGGGCGTTCGCGGAGATGGGACAGCGCATCGCCGAGGCGGGCGTGCCGACCCTGGTCGTACAGGAAGGCGGTTATCACCTGGCCACGCTCGGCGAGTGCGTTGCCCTCTTCCTTAAGGCCCTGCAGGGAAAGATGGGGACGATCCCGTACTGAGCCCGGAGGACCCCGACCGGTGAAACGCGACGAGGACTACTTCATCTGCGCTCATTGTGGCACCGAGGTAAGGTGGGACGCTCAGGCCTGCCCGGAGTGCGGCTCCGACGAGATGACCGGCTGGTCCGAGGACGCCGACAAGTGGCAGGCCGGCATACCCGTCGGCTACGCCGACGACGAGGAGTTTGACTACGAGGCGTTCGTCGGCCGCGAGTTCCCGCAGGGGAGGAACTGCGTTCTCGGCCTGCCGGCCGCCCTTCTCATTGCCCTGGCACTGCTGGCAGTCGGGTGCCTGCTCATGTTCCTGGTGGTCCTGCCACTCGTGCGCAGGTGAGGCAGCAGGATCAGAGGCGACCGCCTCGAAACCCGAAACCCGAAACCCGGAACCCGAAACCCGAGACTCTACCCCCCAAGCATCGCATCCAGCAGGAACCGGGCCGCTTCCTTGTCCGGTATGCGGCCGCGCACGGCGCTGTCCATGTCCGTCATGGCAAAGCGCGGAATGGCCGAACCGACGCAGGAGGGGCACCCGTCCTCGCAGGCGCACTCCCGTATCACCGTGTGGATGGTCCGCATGATGTCCTCTATGCTCCCCAGGCACCGGCGGGCGTATCCCATGCCGCCGGGGTAGCGGTCGTGCAGGAACAGGGCGTCGCGGTTCAGGCAGCTTGAGTTCACAACGGTGCCGATGTCCTGCGTGTCGCACATCACGAAGAACGGCGCCACTTCCACCAGCACGTTGGCGATGCCGATCAGTCCCTCGCTGACCACGATCTTGCGGTCCGCCATCCGCTTGCAGATCGCCTCGGGCGGGGCGAACCACATGGCGACCGTCTCCAGCTCCTGTGGAGGCAGTTCAAGGTCCTCAAAGCCCAGGCTGTCGCGCGACTGGAACCGGATCTTCTTGAACATCGGGATCGACGTCGTCACCATCACATCGCCGAAGCCGACCAGAGCGCCTTCCCAGTCCCCTTCTTCCTCGACCTCGTCTATGCGTATCTGGGAGGTCTGGACGGATTGGGTGTAGTAGTCCAGGTCGCGCCGCTCCACGTGCGCTATCTTCTGCTCCAGGTCCAGGTCGTTGACGAAGTAGGTGTCGGCCCCGTGCAGGTAGACCGCATGGTCGTGGAGCTGGGCCAGGGCGCTGATCTCGTCCAGGGTCCCGATGACCCGTTCGCCCTCGGCCTCATCCTGGATGGTGTAGACCGGCCCGGAGATGTTGCGCAAGTTCACCTCGGCGGCCGGGTACTCCGAGCACGCCCAATACCAGTGACCTTCGATGTGCCTGACGGACTCGTCCTCCGCCAGCAGTTCGAGTATGACCTCGGCGTACGGCCCGAAGAGCCCCGCCTCCTCGTCGCTGAGGGGCAGCTCGTGCACGGCGCAACGCACGTGGCCCACGGCGATGTGGGGGTTGTCCGGGTCCACAACGGCCTGCTCGGGGCTCTGGGCGAAGATGTAGTCGCTGTGGACCATCAGGTACTGGTCCATGGGCGAGTTCTGGCCGATCAGGAAGACGACGGACTCTTCGCGGCCGCGCCCCGCCCGCCCCGCCTGCTGCCACAGGCTGGCAACGGTGCCGGGGTAGCCGACCAAGATGCAGGCGTCGAGGCTGCCGATGTCAATGCCGAGCTCCAGGGCATTGGTGCTGGCGACGCCCAGGATCTCCTTGTTGACCAGTCGCCTCTCGATCTGTCGGCGCTCCTCCGGCAGGTAGCCCCCGCGGTAGGCGTGGACGGATTCGGCCAGGCGGCGTGAGACGGGACGCAGCACGTCGCGGCAGTGCTTGAAGATGAGTTCGGCCATCAGGCGGGTGCGCACGAACGCGATCGTCTGCACGCCCTCTTTCACAAGGGACGTCATCAGGTGGACGGCCTCCCAGAGGGGGCTGCGGCGGTCGCCACCGACGCGCCACTCGCC
>JAUVVP010000487.1 GCA_030604585.1 Planctomycetota bacterium
CCATCTTTCATCTCCGGACTCAAACAAAGGATCAGTTGGTTCTTGCGGACGGCGCCCTGGATGTCCCGCCGGATGACAAGTGCGGCAGGTCACGGACAAGGTGCGCACCGCCAAGTCCAGATCCTATCCCCTCCCGGGCCCGTGTCAACGGCGCCCCCCCCCGAAAACCCCGTTCCTCTTGCCATGCTGGGGGCTACAAGAATCACCGAGGAGCAGCGGCGACGGGCCTCCGCTAACTGACCGAAGAAGCAACTCGGGAACACGACTGCCGGCTCCCCTTCAGCTGCACGCCGTGCCAGCCCCTGTCTTCGGCGGAGGGTGGGCACCTCGGATGCCGGGCAGCCGGTTCAGTCCAGCGTGGGCGGGCGGTCGAGAAGGCCGGCAGAGGCCGCGTCCAGATACAGCGTCATGCACGGGTGCATGCGCAGCAGGGAGGCGGGCAGGGCGTCGGTGACGGGGCCGTCCCACATCTTGCGCACCGCCTCCGCCTTGTGCGCGCCCGGCACCATGCAGAAGATGCGGTCGGCGGCCAGTATGCCCGCGCAGCTTACCGTGATCGCCCTGCGGGGGACGTCCTCCAGGCTCGCGTAACGCGCCTCGGGATTGGGGTGGTCCCTGTAGTCGTCGTACTGCTGCCGGACGGAGACCTCGTCTATCTCGACCGGGATGACAAAGCGGCCCGTGCGCTTGTCCACGTGCGGCTCGTTGAAGGCGATGTGGCCGTTGACGCCGATGCCGATGCAGGCCACGTAGATGCCCCCGGCCTCCCGGACGGATGAGAGCAGCCCGCGGACCTCGGCCTCGTAGCAGTCGGCCGTCTCTTCCGGGCTTGCCGCCTGGATGGCCTTGACGTAGTGGACGTTCCCGTCGGGGATGGGCACGCGCGAGAAGATGTGTTCGCGCAGGTAGACTTCGAAGGTGTTGGGATGATTGCGCGGCAGGTCGAAGTACTCGTCCAGGTGGATGGCCTCGACCTTGGCCCAGTCAATGCCGTCCTGCTCGCAGAGGGCGGCCAGGAAGGTATCCTGAGAGGGCGCCGCCGCGAAGTTGACCAGTACGGGCTTCCCCTGCCGGGCGGTCAACTCCCTGAGCAGCTCGCCGACGTCCTGCGCGGCCGCCCGCCCCATCAATTCGTCCGTGGCCAGGGTCTTCCTGACAATCCGCACAGCATCCGCGTTCCGGCCGGCCATCGCATCCCTCTCCGCTCGACGAGATCAGTTGTCGGCGCGACAAGTATATGGTGGACGACCGCGGCGTGTAAAGCGCGGAGCCCGGACGGATTCCAACATGTGGGCCTTACAGTCTGTAAGAGAATGGACCGCAGAGGGCCCGCCCCGCCATCGCGGGGGCAAGCTCGGTGCTCTCAGCGGTGAGTGGTTCGTGTGACTGGGTCTTACTGAAGCACGAACAGGTACACCAGGACGCCTATGCCGCCCAGCACGGGGACACAGGCGAGGGCGACCCAGAGCAGCTTGCCGGCGCGGGGACGCGCACTGTTTTGGCTGCTGCCGTTGAGGCTGAGCATGCTCTCGTCGTCGAAGCCGCTGGCGACGACCGGCCGGTCGGCCAGGAGGGCTTTCAGGTCGGCTATGAGCAACTCGTAGTTCTGATAGCGGTCCTCGGCGTCCTGGGCCATCATCTTGCGCATGACGTCGCAGACCGGCTGCGGCAGGTCCGGCACGTACTTCAGCGGGGAAGGGAGGGCTGCCGCGACGTGCTTGACCATCACTTCGTAGGCGCTGCGGCCCGTGTAGGGCGCCCGGCCGCAGACCATGTGGAACAGCGTTGCCCCGAGGGCGTAGATATCACTGCGATGGTCAACCGTCTCGGAGTTGTTGACCTGCTCGGGGCTCATGTAGTCGGGGGTGCCGAGGCTGGTGTCGCTGGGCATGGGCTCGAGCACATCCACTTCTTTGGCCAGGCCGAGGTCGGTGATCCGCGCCCTACCGTCCGAATCGATCACGATGTTCTCGGGCTTGACGTCCCTGTGGATGATGCCCTGCTTGGCGGCGGCGTTAAGTCCCTCAGCCACCTGCATGGCGATCGCGATCGCATCGCGCCACTCGAACGGGCCCTCCCTGATGACCCTTGCCTTGCAGTTCGGCCCGTCCACGTACTCCATCGCCAGGAAGTAGTGGCCGTTGTCCACGCCGTAGTCGTAGACGCCTACGATGTTCGGATGGTGCAGTTGGGTTGCCAGGCGCGCTTCGGTGAGGAACCGGCGGGTGTACTTGCCCTTGGCCGCGATGCCGGCCGATAGGACTTTGAGGGCGACTTCCCTGTGGTGAGTTTCGTCCTCGGCGAGGTAGACCGAGCCCATGCTTCCGTGGCCCAGCGGGCGCTTCAAGACGTAGTTGCCCAGTCTACGCGCTTTGGTCTCAGGCATTATGCGTTCCTCGCGGGCGTCACGTTACCGTCGCCGGAGCAACTTGTCAAGCGACGACACGCCCCGCGGCATTGCTTCGGCTGCGGCCGGCGGATCAGAATCACACACGCACTGCTGCCGCAAGTAGTGTGCCGCAGACACCGCCCTCCGTCACCGCGCGGCCTTGGGACCCCCACCGCCCTTGACGGACAGACGCCGACCAGGAAC
>JAUVVP010000152.1 GCA_030604585.1 Planctomycetota bacterium
GTCGAGAACCCCGTGCGGCGGGAGATCGAGGAGGTGGCCGCCCTGGCGGGGCTCGACTTCATCCTGAATGTCGTGGTGGATGCGAACGGCGCGCCGGCGTGGGTCGGTGCCGGCGACACCGTCCGGGCCCACCGCGCCGGCGTGGCAGCCGGCGAGAGAACCTACGTGCGCGACATCCCGGCCCTTGCCGATGTCGTCGTCGTGGACGCCGAGCCAGCCACGAAGGACTACTGGCAAGGCATCAAGGCCCTGGTGCACGCACAGCGGGGCGTCAAGGCGGGCGGCACCGTTATCTTCGTCGGCACCTTTCCCGAAGGCATCGCTCCCACGCATCCGGAGTTCTCACAGCATTCGCTGAAGCCTTACGGGGCCATCCTCGAAGCGCTGGCAGCGGGCCGGATAAGCGACCACATCGCCTCCGCCACGCTGCGCCTCCATGCGCTGATCATGGCCCACTGCAAGGTGATCTGCGTCTCGCCCGGCATGAGCATCGCCGACAAGGGGAAACTCGGCTTCGGCCATGCGGAGACCGTGGAGCAAGCGCTGGAAGCCGCGCTGACCGAGCTGGGCCAGAGCGCCGGCGTCGGCGTGATCGAGTATGGCGGCGACGTGCTCCCCAGGGTGCGGGGGAGCTGACCGGTGGGAGACATGGCTGAAGCCGGGCGATGACGCCGACGTGGAAGTTGTCGGCGGCAAGCTGCACGCACCGACCCGCAGGGCAAGCGATTGGTGGACCGTCAATGCCTCTCAGACCTTCGGCACGCTGGAAGCCGGATGCGAATACCGGCTGAGCTTCAAGGCACGGAAGGAGGGATCCGGGAGCGTGCTGAGGCTCGGCTTCAGCACGACTGGGCGCGTTTCTTTCCCGATCAAGGTCGGTGGCATCTACGTGGCCGTCAGCGACGACGGCATCCATTGGTCCGAGCCGATCAGCTTCGCCATCGGCCCATAGACCCCGGGATGCGCCTTTGCGATCACAGAAACGGAAGGCGAGGATGAGACGGAGTTCCCTCGGTAAGCTCGCGCCGGTTCCTATCGCCAGCGTTCGACTCGACGACCGTTTCTGGGCGCCGCGTCTTCAGACCAACCGCACGGTCACGCTGCCCATCGAATATGAACAGTTGAAAGGGACGGGGCGCATAGACGCCTGGAAGCTCGACTGGAAGCCGGGGATGCCGAACGAGCCACACATATTCTGGGACTCTGACGTCGCGAAGTGGCTCGAAGCCGTCGGCCACGCCCTGGCCGCCGGGCCGGACAAGCCACTCCAACGCCGGGCCGACCGGGTGATCGCCATGATCGAGCGAGCGCAGCAGCCCGACGGCTACCTGAACATCCATTTCACCGTGGTCGCGCCACGGGAGCGCTGGACGAACCTGCGCGACCGGCACGAGCTGTACTGCGCGGGTCACCTGATGGAAGCCGCCGTGGCCTACTACCAGGCCACCGGCAAGCGGACGCTGCTGGACGTCATGTGCCGCTACGCGGATTACATCAACTCCGTCTTCGGCCCGGAGAGGGGCAAAAGGCGCGGCTATCCCGGCCACGAGGAGATCGAGCTGGCGCTCGTGAGGCTCTACCGCGCCACCGACGATGAGCGATACCTGAAGCTGGCGAAGTTCTTCGTTGACGAGCGCGGCAGGCGGCCGCATTACTTCGACATGGAGGCCAGGGCGCGTGGCGAGGACCCCCAGGCCCACTGGGCCGGCGACTATGACTACTGCCAGGCACACCTGCCCGTGCGGGAACAGGCGACGGCTGAAGGACACGCCGTCCGCGCCATGTACCTCTACAGCGGCATGGCCGACGTGGCGGCGGAAACGCGCGACAGGAAGCTCCTGGCCGCCTGCAAACGCCTCTGGAAGAACGTCACCGAGCGGCGCATGTACCTAACCGGTGGCATCGGCTCGACCCGCCACGGCGAGCGATTCACCTGTGACTATGACCTGCCGAACGAGACCGCCTACGCGGAGACTTGCGCGGCCATCGGCCTCGTCCTGTGGGCGCACAGGATGCTTCAGATCGGACGCGACGGCCGCTATGCCGACGTAATGGAGCGAGCCCTCTACAACGGCGTCCTGAGCGGCATCTCGCTGGACGGAAGGCGGTTCTTCTACGTCAACCCTCTCGCCGTCTATCCGCGGGCCTTGACGGAGCCATCGGAGCACTTGACCGCGACGCGGCAGGACTGGTTCGGCTGTGCCTGCTGCCCGCCCAACATCGCCCGCCTGCTGGCCTCGCTGCCCCAGTATGTCTACTCCCAGGCCAGGAACGAAGCATACGTGCATCTTTTCGTGCAAGGCAGCGCGGAACTGACGGTCGCCGCTCAAAGCGTAGTGCTGATCCAAAGGACAGGGTACCCTTGGAAGGAACGGGTCCGCATTACGGTGCAGCCCGACGAGCCGGCGGAGTTCACGCTGGCCCTGCGCGTCCCGGGCTGGTGCCGCGGCGCAACGTTGAAGGTCAACGGGAGAGCAGTCGGCGCCGCGCGCCTCACAAGGAAAGGCTATGCGCGGATCAAGCGGGTGTGGCGCAAGGGCGACAAGGTCGAGTTGCGCTTCCCCATGCCGGTCGAGCGCATTGAGGCGCATCCGAAGGTGCGTGCGAACGCCGGGCGTGTGGCCCTTCAGCGGGGACCCATCGTCTACTGCCTGGAAGAAGTGGACAACGGGCCGAACCTGAACGACATCGCGCTGCCGCGCACCGCCAGGCTGCGGGCCAAATGCGACGAGAGACTCCTGGGCGGCGTGGTCGTCGTCACCGGCAAGGCCAGGCGGCGCGACGCTTCGGCGTGGCCGAACAGGCTCTACGGGCCGTCCGCCTCCCGCACCAGAAGCGTTACCATCAAGGCCGTCCCCTACTGCGCGTGGGCCAATCGTAGGCCCGGCGAGATGCTGGTCTGGGTCCGGGAGGCATAGGAGGCGACATGGCTTCCATGACGCATCGAGAGCGGCTCTTGACGGTCCTGGCAGGTGGTATACCCGACTGCGTGCCCGTGACGCCGGACTTCTCCAACATGATCCCGTGCCGGCTCACCGGCAAGCGCTTCTGGGACATCTACCTCTACAACGACCCTCCCCTCTGGGAGGCCTACGCGGCGTGTGCGAAGCACTTCGACATTGATGTCCTGATGAGCGCCTACTACCTGGACATGTTCCCGCCGGCCGCAGGGACGAGACCCGAGTGGGAGCATTTCATTGTGTTCCGCAGCGAAGAGCGCATCGTCACGCAGGTATCCTGCGTGGACGACGGCAAGCGGGTCTGGCGCCCTACCGTTGACGTCTACTACGTGGCCGACACCCCCACGCGCGGCGTCAAGCCGGAGAAGATCGGCCTGCCGCCGGTCCCGAAACGATACGAGCCCCTGGAAGGCGTCAAGCCCATGGGCACCGGCCCCGAAGCCCTGAAACGCCTCAAGGGATGCCTGGGCGACCAGGGCCTGGTGGGGAGTCCGGTGGCCGGCACTCTGGCCCTGAGCGGCCCCGAAGACATCTATCGCTACTATGACAACCCCGACAAGCACGAGCAGTGGGCCGCCCGGCGCATCGAGGCCGCCGAGAGGCGCTTTGCCCGGGTCATGGCCCTCGACGCCCGGCCCGACTTCCTCAGCGTGGGCGGTTCGGGCACCCTCGTCTTCCAGACTGTGGAGATCTTCCGCCAGTTGGCCTTCCCGGCCGTGAAGAGGGCCATTGAACTGGCCACCGAGGCGGGATTCCCAACGCATGTCCATAGCTGCGGCCCTGAGAAAGAACTGGTGAAGGCCTTCGCCGAAGAGACTACCCTCACCGTCATTGACCCTCTGGAGCAGCCGCCGATGGGCGACTGCGACCTGGCGGAACTGAAGCGCCTCTACGGCGACAGGATCGTCCTGAAGGGCAACCTGCACACCACCAGGGACATGCTTAGAGGGTCGGCGGAAGACGTGGTCGCCGCATCGAAGAAGGCGATCGACGCGGCGGCGGAGGGCGGGCGCTTCATACTGTCCACCGGCGACCAGTGCGGCCGGGACACCCCGGACGAGAACCTGCGGGCCATGGTCGAAACGGCGCGGACCTACGGAAGGTACTAACCCGGATGTTCGGCGGAATCCCCACGCCGACAACTGAGGAGTCGCATTGAACGCAAGGAAACCCGAGCCTGCCGTCATAGCAACGTGGAAGTTCGGCAAGGCCGCCGCCGAAGCCGCCGGGGAGGTGCTGCGTGCCGGCGGAAGGGCCCTGGACGCCGTGGAAGCGGGCATCAACGTCGTGGAACTCGACCCGAAGGTGACCAGCGTCGGCTACGGCGGCCGGCCGAACGCCGAAGGGATTGTCGAGCTGGACGCCGCCATCATGGACGGCCCTTCCCACAACGCGGGCGCTGTAGCCGCGCTGCGCAACATCCGGCGTCCCATCTCCGTGGCCCGCAAGGTGATGGAGCAGACGCCGCACGTCATGTTGGCCGATGACGGCGCCCTGCGCTTCGCCGTCTTGCAGGGGTTCCCCGAAGAAGAGCTGCTCACCCCGCAAAGCAGGCTGCACTGGGAAGAATGGCGTCTGAAGGCTGGGACAACGCACGACACCATCGGCCTGGTCGCGCTGGACGCGGACGGGAACCTGGCGGCCGGATGCTCGACCAGCGGCCTGGCCTATAAGCTCCCCGGCCGCGTCGGAGATTCACCCATCATCGGTTCCGGCCTCTACGTGGACAACGACGTGGGCGGCGCGGCGGCAACCGGAGTCGGCGAGGAGATCATGAAGTTCTGCGCCGGCTTCCTCGTCGTAGAGTTCATGCGCAGCGGCTGCGCGCCGGACGAGGCGTGCCGCAGGACCATCGCGCGAATCCTCGCCAAGACGCCGGCGAACAAGGACATAACGATGGCCCTCATCGCACTGTCCAGGGACGGCCAGTTCGGCGCGGCATCCACCAGGCCCGAGTTCCCACACGCCGTCTGGACGCCCGCGGGCGTTCAGATGCGGGGGTCAGCGGAAAGCTGACGCGATCCGAGGAAGGCGCCCCCGGCCGCCTTGGTGGGGTCTTCGCCCTTCCCTTTCGCCCAGAGACGTGTTATAATCCGTCCGGTTGGATCGCCGGGCCGCGTGGCCTGGAAAGCCAACGTTATATGCTCCATTAGCGAGGTACCTGCCATGTGCGCCGATGCACCTGTGCAAGGCGGCGCCCACGAGGCGCTCCCGCCCGATTGTCGGACCGAAACGCTCGGTGTCGCTTTCTTCGACCTGTCCCGCATTGCGGAGTGGTCCTCGTCCGACGAGGACACCCGCATCGCAGTGTTCTTCCAGCGGTTCTACCAACTGGCGGCCGAACATATCGAAGGCGCCGGCGGCAGGATCGTGAAGCTCATGGGCGACGCCGGCCTGGCCGTCTTCCCCCCAGAGCGCGCGGAGGACGTAGTATTCGCTCTGGCGGAACTCGGCCCTCGCGCACGTGACTGCGCGCGTGAGTTCGGCCTGGACACGTACCTGAACACGAACGTGCACGTCGGGCCGGTGCTGGCGGGCAGCTTCGGACCGGCCGGCTCGGAGCGCTTCGACGTCATCGGCAAGACCGTGAACGTTGCGGCCAGACTCGGTCGGCGCGGGCTGACTCTGTCGCCCCAGGCGTTCCGCTGCTTGAGCGCCGAAGGCCGAGAGCGCTTCCAGAAGATCAGGCGACCTGTGACGTACCGGATGCGCGGTTAGCCCTACAACGTCAATCTAACACGGAGGCACGGAGGCCACAGAGAACACGGAGGAAAACGCAGAAGAGGCAACCACAACGGCATGATGTGCAGCCTGCCTCTTTCGTGTCGGACATCCAACTCAAGGTCGGGGTGATTCCCGCCGTTGCCTTTTCCCGAGTCCTCCGTGCCTCCGTCTTCCACCGAGCGTTTGACGTTACAGTGGTGGGGGCCGCAAACGGATAGACCGCAGGGGTCGCAGAGCTTGCCCGCCTCGGGCGCGCA
>JAUVVP010000297.1 GCA_030604585.1 Planctomycetota bacterium
CCCGCTGGACGTCGAGACGAAGGCGCAGTTCCTCAAGTGCAACGAATGCTCCAACGAGTTCCGTGTCTGCACGGAGAAGGGGGTAGTGTGCCCCGGGTGCGGCTCCGTTCTGACCGCGCCCGAGGGGGCGAGCGCGGTCCTGTGCGGCCACTGCCGGGAGCGCGTTTCATTGACGCCCGAGCCCCCGAGCCGGCCGGCCACCACCCCGAGCATCAGTCTGCCCGCCGACGAGCCGGAGGAAGAGGCCGAGGCCCACGAAGAGACCTCCGTCATCGAGAGTCCGAGGGACTACGAGGAAGACCGCTTGCAGGCGATGCGGGTCGAGTTCGCCGACAGGTACGAGATAATCGAGCCGCTCGGCCACGGCGGTATGGGGGCCATCTATAAGGCCAGACAGAAGCAGCCGCAGCGGGTGGTCGTCCTGAAGGTGATGCTGCACGGCAGGTTCGCCTCCCCGAGGTATCGCGTGCGGTTCGAGCGGGAGGCCCAGGCGGTGGCGCGGCTCAAGCACCCGGGCATCGTCTCGGTCTACGAGTACGGGGAGGTCAACGGCCAGCCCTACTTCACGATGGAGTACGTCGAGGGCTGCGACGTCAAGCAATACGTGCTGCGCCACAAGCTGGACAAGCGCCGGACGTGCGAGCTGGTCGTGAAGATCGCCAGGGCCGTCGCCTACGCCCACCAGCGTGGCGTCATCCACCGGGACCTGAAGCCGAACAACATCCTGGTGGACGGCGAAGGGAACCCGCGGCTGCTGGACTTCGGGCTGGCGCGCCTGGCCGGCGACTACACCGAGGATCAGCCCCACATGACCGAGGCCGGCGAGGTCATGGGCACGCCGTCCTACATGAGCCCGGAGCAGACGCTGGGCAGGCCCGAAGAGATGGACATCCGGGCGGACGTCTACTCCATCGGCGTCCTGTTCTACGAACTGGTGACGCACAAGCTCCCCTACCGCATAGACCGCAGCCGTCCGCTGGAGACGCTGCGTATAATCAGGGAGTACGTGCCCAAGCGCCCTTCGGCCGTCAACTCGAAGATCGACGGCGACCTCGACTCGATCATCATGAAATGCCTCGAGAAGGAGAGGGACCTGCGCTACCAGAGCGCCGTGGAACTGAGCGAGGACGTCGGGCGCTACCTGCGGGGCCAGCCGGTGGAGGCGCGGCCCTCGACCACTTTCTACCATTTCCGCAAGCTCCTGTGGCGCCACCGCGGCTTCGTGGTGCCCGTGCTGGGGTTGATCCTTACCTTGACGGCGCTGACGGCCATCTTCATCTGGCGGCTGGCCGCCGCCGAAAGGCAGGCCCGATACAGCGCCCTCGAGGCCCGGATGGCAACGCAGCGGGCCGGCCAGGTTAAGGAGCAACTGGTCAGCTTCATTATGGACCTTCAGAACGTGCGGGCCAAGGTGGACGGCCTGTTGGACGAGGGCGACTGGGAGGAGGCCCACCGCATCGCTTCCTTCGCCGAGCAGCAGTTGCCGACCGAGGCCGGACTGGCGGGCCTTACGGCCGAGGTGCAAGCCATCATTAGCACCCACGCCGCCGATGAGGCGCGAAAGGTCAATGAGCTTGTAAGGCAAATGCACTTCCGGGACGCGCGCTCGCTCATGCGGCGGCTGACCGAGATGGCGACGCGGCTGGACCTGCCGGCGCTGGCGCATCGGATGGAGAGGGCTGCCGCAACGTTTGATGAGGCCTGCTGGCAGAGCCTGTTCAGCTACATCCAGCAGAACAACAGGTCCGCCCGGGCCCTGGAGAGGTTCCTGGTGGAATGCCCCGGCAACGGGCACGCGCGGGAGGCCCGCGGGCTCTACGAGAAGCTCATCGGCAGCATCCGTTTCACCAGGTGGCCGTTCGACGCCGCCGAGGCGCAGCGCAATCAGAGGCTTACGGCCCAGGTGTTGGAACTCGAGGTCCGGTACGAGCTGGAGCTTCCCGGCGGGGCCACGCTGGACATGGTGCTCGTGCCCGCCGGCGAGTTCCTTATGGGCTCCTCGGGCGAGGGCGAGGGATCCAACGCCGACCAGGAGCCCCAGCACGCCGTGCGGATACGGAACCCGCTTTACATGTCGCGCACGGAGATCACTCGGGGCCAGTTCGAAGCCGTCATGGGAACCGTCTCATCGGACGAAGGGAGCGGCGGACCGCCCGGGCGGTCCCGGAGCATGCCCGTGGCCGTCTCCTGGGAAGAGGCCCGGCTGTTCTGCGACAGGCTGTCTCAGCGCAACAAGGACGGCCTTGCCATCCGGCTGCCCACCGAAGCGGAATGGGAGCATGCATGCCGCGCCGGGGCCGACGCCCTCTACAGCTTTGGCAGCGACGGAGGGACCGAGCGACTGACCGACCACGCGTGGTATGGGGCCAACTCGCAGGGCGCCCCGCAACCGGTCGGCCTGAAGGGGCCCAACCCCTGGGGCCTGCACGACATGCACGGCAACATGCTGGAATGGTGCCGTGACTGGTACGAGGCCCGCTATTATCTCACCTCGCTGGTGCAGGACCCCGGCGGCCCGGAGACGGGCACCCACAGGGCGCTGCGGGGCGGCTCCTGGTCGGACGGCCCCGACGAACTGCGCTCCGCCTACCGCAAGGCGGCCCGGCCCGAGAGCATCCGGCCGACCTACGGCTTCCGCGTCTGCTTCGAGGTTATCGCCGATTACGCGGAACGCCCGACGCCTGGCGCCGCGCTGCGGGTGAGCGGGCCCTGAGCGGCCCTCGGGCCCGCGACGACTTACGCCGTCTCCTGATCCCGCGCCGTGGCTGCCCCCTTGCCTTCCGCCTCCCGCGGGCTGGTGCCGTGGTGTTCTTCTTCCGCCAGGCCGTACTCGATTTGCAGGGTCGAGTGGCCGATGCCGTAGCGCTCGCGCAGCAAGTCGTTGATGCCGCTGATGATGCGCGAGGTGTCCTCGATCCGTGCCCCCTCCACGACCACGTGAGCGGTCAGCACGTGCATGTTGGTGGTGATCTGCCAGCCGTGGATGTCGTGGACGTGGTGCACGTTCGAGAGGGCTTCCATGTCCTGGCGCACCCGGGCCAGGTCGAGATGCTTCGGCGTGCCCTCCAGCAGGATGTGGACGGACTCCCTTATCACGTTGAAGGACCAGAAAAGGATAAGGGCCGCTATCCCGAGGCTGACCACCGGGTCCAGGACGTAGAGGCCGGTGAACCGGATGATGACGGCCGCCGACACGACGCCGACGGACGAGACCGTGTCGTAGAGCACGTGGAAAAAGGCGGCTCGCAGGTTGAGGTTCCGCCTCGAGATACCCGCCAGCAGCGCCACGCTGCCTCCGTTGGCCACCAGCCCCAGACCGGCCACCGCGAGCATGTAGCCAACGCGGATCTCGGGCGGCGCCATGATCCTGCGTACGGCGGTGTAGCAGATGTAGACGGCGATCGCCAGCAGGCCCAGGCCGTTGACGAACGCCATCAGCACCTCGGCGCGGAAGTAGCCGAACGTGCGCTCCCGCGTGGCCGGGCGCACGGCGATGACCATCGCAAAGTAGCTTATGCCCAGCGCCAGCATGTGCGTGAACATGTGCCCCGCATCGCTCAGCAGCGCCAGGCTGTTGGACACGATACCGCCCACCACCTCCACCAGCATCACGCTGCCCGTTATCGCCATCGCCCAGCGCAGCCGGCGCATCTCCTGCGTCATGGGCTTGCGCACTTCGGCGTGCAGGTGGCCCAGGTCGGGACTCAGGACGGCATCCCCGCCTTCCGCGCCGTGCTCGTGCTCGTGCATACCTGAACTCGCCCGTTCTTGCTGCGGGAGGCGCAATGGCCCGTGAGGCGTCGGCCCAAACGGAAGCAGGGCGGCGGGCCGCCCCCTGTGGCCGGCTATTGCTCGATGATCCTGATCGCTTCGACCGGGCAGCTCTCGGCGGCCTGGCGACACCTTTCCTCCGCCTCCGGAGGGACGACCTCCACCTGGACTTGCGATATCCCGCCGACCACCTTGAAGACCTCCGGGCACGTGGTCTCGCACGACATGGACCCGATGCAGACGTCCTCGTCCACCTCCACCTTCATCGTCTGGCTCCTTCCCCCGGGTAGGCCGTTCCGCCTCCGATGTCGGCGTGCACTAAGCCCGCCCGTTCTCATGGGGGTGCGGGGGGGAACGGCTGCCCCCGACCGGTTCCCGG
>JAUVVP010000107.1 GCA_030604585.1 Planctomycetota bacterium
CGGCGTGCAGGTGATGATCGAGGGGCCGGGCCACATCCCCCTGGACCAGATAGAAGAGAACGTCAGGCTGGCGAAGCGGTATTGCGCCGGGGCGCCCTTCTACGTGCTGGGGCCGCTGCCCACGGACGTGGCGCCGGGCTACGACCACATCGTCGGGGCGATCGGCGGGGCGCTGGCCGGCGCCTGCGGCGCCGATTTCCTGTGCTACGTGACCCCCAGGGAGCATGTCGGCCTGCCGGGGCCCGACGACGTGCACGAAGGGGTCATCGCGGCGCGGATCGCCGCGCACGTGGCCGACCTGGCCAAAGGCGTCGGGAAGGCCGGCGAACTGAACACCCGCATGAGCCGGGCGCGCGCTGCGCGCGACTGGGACGCCATGCTCGAGCATGCGCTGACCGCCGAGCGGTTCGGCGCCATGCTGGCCGCCGAGGGCAAAGGGGACCGCTGCTCCATGTGCGGCGAGTTCTGCGCCGTGAAGCTGTTCCAGGAAACGTTCGCAAAGGCGGGCAAGGAGGGGCGTTGAGGCTCCCGGTCCGCTGTGCCCGGCAGGGCGCGATTGACTGAGGGCGCTACACATGTCGTCGTTCATGGACAATGACGCGGCGGTGCTGAGGGACGAGATCGCGGAGCTGAAGAAGACCCGCAATGCCCTCATCCTGGCGCACGTCTACCAGCGCCCCTCGGTGCAGCACGTGGCCGACTTTACGGGCGATTCGTTGGACCTGAGCCGCCGGGCGGCCGAGACCCGGGCCGACGTGATCGTCTTCTGCGGCGTGCGGTTCATGGCGGAGACGGCCGGCATCCTCAACCCCGGCAAGACCGTCCTGCTGCCCGAGCCGGCCGCCGGCTGCGGCCTGGCCGAAACCGCCACGGCTGAACAGGTCCGCCGGAAGCTGGAAGAACTGCCCCAGCAGACGGCCGTCGTCAGCTACGTCAACAGCGCCACCGACGTCAAGGCCGAATCCTACATCTGCTGCACCTCGGCCAACGCCGTGCAGGTGGCCCAGTCCGTCCCGCACGAGCACATCCTGTTCGTTCCGGACCGGAACCTGGCCTCCTACGTCACCGAGCGCATCAGCAAAGACGTCATCCCCTGGGACGGCCATTGCTACGTACATGACCCCAACATAAGCGTTGAGGCCATAAGGGACCTGAAAAGGCTCCATCCCCACGCCCTGGTGATGGTCCACCCGGAGTGCAACGCGGCCGTGAGGCGCACGGCCGATTTCGTCGGCAGCACCTCGCAGATGCTGGACTACGCCGGCGGTTCCGACCGCGAGATGTTTATCGTGGGCACCGAAGAGGGCCTGCACCACCCCCTGAAGGAACAGAACCCCCACAAGGAGTTCTACTTCCCCGGCAGCGTCTGCTCATCCATGAGGTTGACCACCCTCAGCTCGGTCAGGCGCGCCCTGGACCGCATGACCAACGTGGTCGAGGTGCCCGAGGAGGTCCGGGACCGGGCTGCCGTCGCCCTGAACCGCATGCTGGAACTGTAAGCGCATCCGGGCCGGTGGGCCATTCCCCGGCGCCTCGTGGCGGTCATCGGCCATGATGTTGCCTTCCGCGAACGCCGGTGCACTGTCAGGTTGGTGACCGAAGATCAGTTCGAAGGGCCTGCCGCCGGCGACTGAGCGCCGCAATCCGTTCCGTGGACAGGAAGACGCCTCTCGACTATAATCGGTCACCGTTCCTTCCCCCATCAGTGGCCCCCTTTCCGGCAGGTCGCCTGCCGTGAGCCCATGTGCCGCTGACCCGTTCCGACAAAGGAAGAACGTGAAAGAGACAGAGGTCACCAGGGCGATCGTCGAGGCCTACACGGAGAGTTTCCTGGACTCGCTTCAGAGCGACGTCATCGTGGCGGGGGCCGGCCCGGCCGGCCTGGCCGCCGCCTACTACCTGGCCAAAGCCGGACTCAAGACCGTCGTTCTGGAGAGGAAGCTCTCCACCGGCGGCGGCATCTGGGGCGGCGGCACCGGCCACAACATCGTCGTGGTGGAAGAGACGGACATCCTGGAGGAGTTCGGCGTCAGGACCTTCGAGCGCCCCTCAGCTTCACCCGGGACAGGCGGGGCGGACGGCACCCTCTATACGGCCGGCTCGGTTGAGCTGGCGGCGGCGCTCACTTACCGTGCCGAGCAGGCGGGGGCCCGCATCTTCAACCTGACCGAGGTCGAGGACATCGTCGTCAAAGAGGACGTCCTCTGCGGAGTCGTCATCAACGCCACGGCCATCCTCATGGCCGGGCTGCACGTTGACCCGGTCTGCCTGGGTGCGCGGAAAGTGGTGGACGCCACCGGGCACGCGGCCGAGCTGGTGAGGATGCTGCGCACCAAGCTGCCCGAGGTCCTGCCGGAGGGGATCGGCGAAGGATTCATGGACGTCGAGCCGGCCGAGCGAGGCGTCGTTGAGAGGGCCGGTGAGGTCTATGCCGGCCTCTACGTGGCGGGCATGTCGGTCTGCACGACGTTCGGGCTGCCGCGGATGGGTCCCGTCTTCGGCGGAATGCTGAAATCGGGCCGCCGAGTGGCCGGGTTGATCCGGGATGCCCTGGCCGAGGAGTGATGCGGCACGGGCCGCCGGACGGTTGCGAGGACGAGGGTAGCGGCGACCAGGAGGAGGCGCAGGAGCGCCCGACCCGGCGCAAGGAGCGATGTCAACTACGAGCCCCGGCGAGAACTACCGTCGCATACGCGATGAGCTTCCGCCCGAGGTGGCGCTTCTGGTCGCTGCCAAGGGGCGGACGGCCGAAGAGCTGGCCGAGGTGATTGAGGCGGGCGCCACCCTCATCGGCCAGAACTACGTTCAGGAGACCGAGGCCGTGCGCGCGGAACTGGGGGCGGGCGCCGAGGCGGCCGAGTGGCACCTGATCGGGCACCTTCAGCGCAACAAGGTGAACCGCGCGCTGCCCCTCTTTGACGTCATCCAGAGCGTGGACTCGATCCGCCTGGCACGGGCCATCGGAGGGCGGGCGGCGGGCAACGTGCGTGTCTGCGTGGAGGTGAACGTCGGCGGGGAGGCGAGCAAGTACGGGGTGTCGCCCGAGGCCGCGGCCTCGCTGGTTGAGCAGATGAGCGCCCTGGGCAACCTGCGCGTTGAGGGACTGATGACGATGGAGCCCTACTGCGAGGACCCTGAGGATGCGCGCCCCTACTTCCGGCGTATGCGCGATCTCTTCCAGGACCTCGGCGCGCTCAGGGGGCCGAACGTCCCGATGCAGGTCCTCTCGATGGGCATGACGCATTCGTGGCGCGTGGCGGTGGAGGAAGGCGCCAACATGGTGCGGGTCGGGACCGCCATCTTTGGCCCGCGCCACCGGTGAAGTCCGCCGCTGCCGAGGCTTGCCCGCCATACGGCGGGCAAGCTGCGCCACATGGGGGCTGTCTACTCGCCCGGCGTCAGTGCGAAGCTGCGAGCAGCAGTTCCGCAGGACTGACCGGCTCCCGCGTCTCTAAGGATTTGTTGACCGCCAGCGTAAGGGCCAGCGTCCTGAGGGAGTCGGCGTAGTCGGATTGGATGGCCGAGCCGTCGCCGCTGCTGACGGCCTCGATCGACCCCTTCTTCCCGGTTGGAACGGGCGCCGAATGCGTCCGCCGCCGGCGAAGTCTCAGCGGCTCATTCTGGTAGGGCCTCGTTGCCGGCCAGCATCAGCATCCGACCGCAACTGTGGCAGTAGACGATCTCCTCGCCCCGCATGAGGAGGTTCTCGGTCTGCTTGGTCACCCGCGTGAAGCAGCCCTGGCAGACGCGCCCCTTTATGGCCGCCAGGGCCCCGCTGCGATGGCGGCCGGTGAGCCGATCGTAGGCGGAGAGCACGGCGGGCCGGACCTGCCGGCGGATGCGCTCGCGCTCTGCCGTCAGCTCGGCCACAAGCCGCTCCTGCTCGGCCCGGCGCGCGGCCACCTCGTCTTTGACCCTGGCAAGCTCCCCCTCGGCCTGGCGCACTTCCTCGGCGAGCCGTTCCTCCTCCTTCGTCAGTTCGTCCACGCTCTGGAGGGCGGCCAGGCCCTCGTCCTCCCATTTCTGGATGTCGGCCCGGTGGCTCAGGATGCCGCCCTGGACTGCATCGAGTTCTCTCTGGTGTCTGGCCATGTTGAGCTGAACGATGAGGTGGGCGATCTCCTGCTCGGCCTCTTCGATCTTCAACTGCGTGGCGTCGGCTTCCTTGGCGGCCTGGAGGCGCTGCTGGTGGGCCTGTTCGGCCTGGCGCTTCTTCTGCCGGACCAGGCGCTCCTGATTGCGCACGTCAACGGTCAGCATCTCGGCATCGTGCTGGAGGCGTTCCAGCTTCCGGTTCACATCCTGAAGCGAGCGAATCTGTTGGAGTGTCTCTTTCATGAGGTGCGCGCTGCCGTCCTGACGGCAGGGGAGACCAAGGGCCCATAAAAAAAGGCCCGAACTCTATCGAGGTCGGGCCACGAGGGCTTCGTGCGCTGCCGTGCCGGCTTCGCAGCGGCGCACGGCGCGGCAGTTCCAGGCGCAAGTCTGCGTGACGTCATCTGCATCCGTTCTGGGGGGCGGTCACCTCCGAGGGACCGGCACAGTTTACGTGTTCTCCGGCAGGCTGTCAATGAAACCCTCCAACTGCCGGCTGCGCACGGGGTGCTGGAGCTTGCGCACGGCTTTGGCTTCGATCTGGCGCACGCGCTCCCGCGTCACGTTGAAGATGCGGCCGACCTCTTCCAGCGTGTAGGTGTAACCGTCGCCAAGCCCGTAGCGCAGCTTGATGATCTCGCGCTCGCGGTAGGTCAGGGTGTTCAGGACGGAGTCTATCTTGTCCTTCAGCATCTCCTGGGTCGCCATGGAGATGGGGCTGGCGGTGGTTTCATCCTCGATGAAGTCGCCGAAGAAGCTGTCGTCGCTGTCGCCGATGGGGCGGTCGAGGCTGATGGGGCGTTTGGATATCTTCAGCACGCGGCGCGTTTCGCTGACGCTCAGGTCCGCCGCCCGGGCAATCTCCTCCAGGGTCGGTTCACGGCCCTTCTCCTGTATGAGTTGCTTGACGATGTTGCGGATGTTGCTCATCGTCTCGATCATGTGCACGGGGATGCGGATGGTGCGGGCCTGATCGGCGATGGCCCGGGTGATGGCCTGGCGAATCCACCAGGTGGCGTAGGTGGAGAACTTGTAGCCGCGGCGGTACTCGTACTTGTCCACCGCGCGCATCAAGCCGGTGTTGCCCTCCTGGATCAGGTCCAGGAAGCTGAGGCCCCGGTTGCGGTACTTCTTGGCGATGCTGACCACCAGGCGCAGGTTCCCGCCGGAGAGCTCCTGCTTGGCCCTCTCGTACTGCTCGTGCACCAACTGCGTGGCCCTGACGCGGTCGTGAAAGGTGGAGAAGGGCGAGCAGATGCGGTCCTCCAGGTGTTTCAGCTCGGCCTCGAGCCCTCGTCTCTTGGCTTTATGCCCGTTGGTCCTGCTCAGCTCTTCCAGCTCCGTGTGGATGCCGTTCATACGCCTGAAGAGGGCGTTGATGGCCCCCATCAGGGGTTGGATTCGCTTGATGCGCAGGAACAGTTCCTCCAGCAGTATCATGCACTTGCGCGACCTGTTGCGCAGGTCCTTGAGTATCTCGACCTTCCTCTTTTCGCTGGTGTTGCACCTGCGGTACTGCTGCCAGCCGGCGCGGTTCTTCTCGAGCAGCTTGCGGATGGTGCTCAGGTTCTCGGGAACCCGGGCCACCATCGCTTCCTTCTGCACGTCGGCCAGAGCGCTGACGTTCAGCGTCCTGTCGAAGGGCAGCCTGCCGTCGTGGACATCCTGAAGGACTTCCAGGCACCGCTCTACGCAGGGAGTGAACTGGAGGATCTTCCGGCGGAACCGCTTACGGGAGATCTCGATCCTCTTGGCCAGGGAGATCTCCTCGTCGCGGCTCAGCAGCGGTATCTGGCCCATCTGGGTCAGGTATATGCGGACCGGGTCGTCGATCTTCTCCGTAACGACGGCGGCGGGTTCCTCCTCCTCTTTCTCTGCCCCCTCCTCCGCCAGTAACAGCTTCCCTTGGGCCTCTGCCAGGTCACTCTCGTCAACGAGCTCAATGCCCTTCCCGTCGAGGGCGAGGAGGATCTCGTCTATGTACTCGGGGCTCACCACGTCGTCGGGCAGGAAATCGTTCAGCTCCTCGTAGGTGAGGAAGCCCTTCTGCTTGCCCTGCTCGATGAGATTCTTGATCTCTTCTTCGAGCGTGGTTCTCTCGGCCGTTTTCCCTTGTGCCATCGGCATACAGCTCCCCAATCTACCTTGATTGTGCCGACTTCCTGTCTCGTTCCTTCAGCCTGCGCACGTACTCTCTCAGCTCTTCATCGTTTGCAGGTGGGGCCGCAGCAGCCACTGCGATCCGCACCTTCTCCAGATAGCCCAGGTAGCCCTCGAAACGCTCCCGCACGCCGGCCGTCGCGACCCTTTCCTCTCTGGCCCTGCCCTCGGCCAGGGCCTTCATCGCCGCCGAGGCGAGGTCCGGGTCGGCAACGGAGCCGACGAACCGCTCCGTCTCCACGGATTCGCCCCTACCGTAGCGGGCCAGCAAGTCATCCAGGAGCGCCTTCTCGGGGCAGTCCCTCAACAACCGGGTGTCCACGCGCCGGGCCGCCTCGCCGGCCAGCTCGGGATGGCACAGCAGCAGGCCGAGCAGCTCGGCAGGCACGCTCTGCTCCGCCGAGAGCTTCGTCAAAACGGGCGGCGAGGCAGCGGCGTTGACGC
>JAUVVP010000310.1 GCA_030604585.1 Planctomycetota bacterium
CACGCGACGATACCGGGCCCCCCTTTCCGACCGCGCATACCAGAGCCCCAGGGAGAGTGAGGACTGGCAACGCCCCGGCTGGGAGGCGCCGCCTTTCACAGCCATTCTTCATGCAGGCGGGGGACGTCGGCCAGCAGGCGCCGGGTGTAGGGATCCTGAGGATTCTCCATGACCCTTTGGGCCGGTCCGTTCTCGACAATGCGCCCCTTCGACATGATGTAGAGGGCGTCGGAGACGTAGTATGCCAGGCCCATGTCGTGCGTGACGAACAGGATGGAGGTTCCCTGCTCTTCGCGCAGCCGCATGAGGGCCTCCAGTATGCTCGCCCGGCTGCACGCGTCGATCATGGAAGTCGGCTCGTCGGCGACGAGCACGGCCGGGTTGATCAGGAAGATGCGCGCGATCATCAGGCGCTGCGCCTGGCCGCCGCTCAGCTCGAAGGGATAGCGGCGCAGAACCTCCTCCGCCTTCAGGTTCACTAAGGCGAGGGCGGCCGCCATGCGTTCTTCCCTCTCCCTGCGCGCGGGCCGCTGCGGCCACAGATGGAAGGCGTCGTTGAGTATTTTCCGCACGCGGAAGAACTGGTTGAAGGAGGAATAAGGGTCCTGAAAGATGCCCTGCACGCTGCGCCAGTACTGGCGGCGCCGGCGGGCGTCGTAGGTCGCGATGTCCGTGCCGGCGTAGTAGACCGCCCCCGCAGAGGGCCGCAGCAGGCCCAGCATCATGCGGGCGAGGGTTGTCTTGCCGCTGCCGCTTTCGCCGACGATCGAAGCGACGGTGTTGGGCGGCAGTTCGAGGGACACGTCGTCCACGGCGAGGACCCTGCCCCGTCCGCCTCCGAAGACGCGCGTGACGCTCTCCACCCGAATGACGGGCCGTTCAGTCGTGCTCGCGCTCATACTCGTGCTCGTTCTCGGAGCCCTCAGATCCCGCCAGCCGCGGGCAGCGCACCAGCCTGCCCTTGACCGTCGCCAGCTCCCCATGTCGGCTTCGGCAGTCGCCGTCGTGTTGGGTGCAGCGCGGTGCGAAGCGGCAGCCGGTCGGCAGGTCGCCCAGGTCCGGCGGCGTGCCGGGGATGGTGGTCAGCTTCCGGCCGCGGATGGCCGCCTCCGGCACGAGCACCGACCCGACCAGGGCGCACGTGTAAGGATGCACCGGGTCGAAGATCACCTGCCGCATCGTGCCGACCTCGACGAACTCGCCGGCATACATCACGGCGATGCGGTCGCAGATGTGACGCAGCGTCGCGATGTCGTGGGTGATGAAGATGAGGCTGCGGGCGATCCTCTCCTCCACCAGGCCCTTCAGCATCGCCACCAGGGCCTTCTGCGTGCTCACGTCCAGGGCTGAGGTCGGCTCGTCGGCGACGAGCACCGAGGGGTTGAGCAACGTGGAGACCATGATGACGGTGCGCTGCTGCATCCCGCCACTGAGGGCGAAGGGATAGCTCGCCAGGGTCCGATCCGGCATGGAAAGGGAGCGCAGGCGCTCGCGGGCTCGTTCCAGCACTTCCCGCCCGCCGACCTCGGGGTAGTGCGTCCGCATCACGTCCTGCACGAACTTGCCGATCTTGCGGGTCGGATTGAGGGCGTTCATGGCGCTCTGCGGGATGTAGGATATCCTGCGGCCCAGCACTTCGCTGCGCAGCCGCCGTGCATCCATTGTGTAGAGGTCCTCACCCTCGATGCTCACCCCGCCCCCCGCGCAATAGAGGGGCGGGTCGAACAGGCCGGTCAGCGCCCGCGCCAGCGTGGACTTCCCGCAGCCCGACTCGCCGGCGATCCCGAGCACCTCGCCCTCAGCCAGCGCCAGCGAGACCGCGTCCACCGCCCGCACCTCCCCGCCCAACCGCATGCGGTAATAAGCCCGCACGTCCTTTGCCACTAACACTTTGCTCACGAGGCCACTGGCGCTCCTTCTCGTGCTCCTGCTCGTGCTCGTCCACGCAGGAGCTCACCCATTCTGCCGCACACCGCCAGAGAAGGCAAGCTCAGTGCGCCGACTTCGCCCTTCAGACCCCGGGCGCTTTGTCCGTCCGCTCGTAGATGCAGCGGCCGCCCAGGATGGTCATCTCGACCTTCGTGTTGAGTATCTCGCCCGGCGGGATGGCGAATAGGTCCTGCGAAAGGACCGCCATGTCGGCCAGCTTGCCGACTTCGATGGCGCCCTTCTGATGCTCCTGGAATTCGGCGTTGGACGACCCAACGGTGTAGGCCTCGACGGCCTCGGCCACGGTGACCCTCTCCTCCGGATGCCAGCCGCCGGGCGGGCCGCCCTCCGCGAACTGCCGGGTCACGGCCGCGTGAATGGTAAGCAGAGGGTCAAGCGGCTCAACGGGCCAATCCGTGCCGATGGCTACCCGGGCCCCCGCGTCCAGAAGGGACCTGAACGGGTAGGCGTAGCGCGACCGCTCTCCGAGCCGTCGCTCTATCCAGCGCATGTCGTCGGTGCAGTGCGACGGCTGGATGGAGGCGATGACGCCGAGCCGGCCGAAACGCTCCCGGTCCTCGGGCCGGCAGACCTGGGCATGCTCCACCCGGTGGCGGGCGTCCCGGCGGCCATTCAGCTCGATGGCATGCCCGAGAGCATTCAACGCCAGGTGGGTGGCCCTGTCGCCGATGGCGTGCATGGCGATCTGGAGGCCGGCCTCGTGGGCTTCCGCCGTGGCGCGGTAGAGTCCCTCTTCATCGGGGTGGATGAAGAGCCCGCTCGTGGACGGGTCGTCGTCGTAGGGCTCGAACAGGAGCGCCGAACGCGCGCCGAGCGAGCCGTCCACGAACATCTTGACGGCGCCGGTCCGCAGCAAAGGATCGTTCAGCACCCGCCCCGCGGCGGCCGACGCATCATGGAGAACCGCATAGACCCGCGTGGTCAGGTGCCCCTCATCCCGCAGCCGTTCGCATGCACGCAGCTCCTCCGCGGACCCGATGGGATGCACGCTGGTGACCCCGAGGGCAGCGGCATGTTCGACCGCTGCGCGCGCCGCCCGCAGGCGTTGCGCAGGTGTCGGCTCGGCGACCTGTTTGCCAACCAGGGCCAGGGCGCCGTCAATCAGGATGCCCGTCGGCTCGCCGGTGTCCGGGTCGCGCTTCAGGACACCGCCGGGCGGGTCGGCCGTGTGCCGGGTGACCCCGGCAAGCTTCAGGGCCAGGCTGTTCGCGACGGCTATGTGGCCGTCAAGCCTGCGTAGCAGCACCGGGTTCTCAGGCGTAACGGGGTCTATGAGCCACCTGGTGGGACGCTTGCGGCCGGGCCAGGCCTCGTGGTCCCATCGGCCGCCCGTCACCCATTCGCCCTTGGGCAGCCCCGCCACGTGATCCCTGAGCAGCTCCACGAACTCGTCCTCGTTCGCGGCGTTTCGCAAGTCAAGCCCCGTCAGCGAGAAGCCGCCGCCGAGCAGGTGCACGTGAGCATCGTTGAAGCCGGGCAGCACGAGCCTGCCACCCGCATCAACCACCCGCGTGCGGCGGCCGATCACCTTCCGGACCTCGGCATCCGATCCCATGGCGATGATCCGCTGGCCCCTGGCGGCAACGGCTTCGGCCGTCGGTTGGCCCCTGTTAACGGTCCACACCTTCGCGTTGAGGATGGCCAGGTCCGCCACTTTCCCTCTCTCACTCGTGCTCTGTCTCTCAGGTGTAAGGAGAAGGTGCAGTTTAACTGCACCAGGACGGCAGGCCAAGCGTGGTGTGGCGGCCGACAGGCCTCAGAGCACGCCGATGTGAGCTGGCGTTGTGCCGACCGGCGGGCACAGGCTTCCTTCGGCCTGCGCTTTGCGGGTTCACGACGCAGAGCCCGACCGCCTTGTGCCCTCACCTGTGGCCCACGTGACGGCTTTTCTCTGGAAAGGTGGCCGCTCATCACAGCCTCATTGACGTTGACGGCGAACTCGAGAAGCTGCGGGGCGACAATGGCTCAGGCCGGCCCCCCGGTGAGGCAGGCGGCCTGCCCCCGGGATCGGTCGCCCAGCCGTCTTCGGATGATCCTGCCTCGTAG
>JAUVVP010000146.1 GCA_030604585.1 Planctomycetota bacterium
CCGGTCCGCAGGCATTCCACGGGCCGCGTCTCGTTCGCATCGGCCAGGGCCAGCAGGCCGAGGCCCTGACCGAGAACCGTTAGCAGCGCTGCCATGGGACGGGACATGCGGCCACTCCTGCCTGTGGAGGAAAAGCCCATTATAGCCCGCAGGGGGCCGCCTGCAATGCTCCCGGCCGCGCCACGTCCTCACTAGCGCCGCGGTCCCCATTCTCCCTCCGCATCGCCGATGGCTCGCTCTCCGGCAAGCTTGACATGTGCGACCTCCAGTCGCTATAAGGCCTGGATTCGCTTGCTCCAAAACGGGGAACGGACGGAATGGGGAACGAAGGCACGCGGATGGGCCCGTTGCTCGTCCACCCGAACAACCCGCGCTATTTCATGAACTCAGAGACCGGGGAGGCGGTCTACCTGACCGGCTCGCATACGTGGGCCAATCTCCAGGAACGCGCTTACCCCACCACGCCCCTCTTCGACTTCACCGCCTACCTGGACTTCCTGGCGAGCCACGGCCATAACTTCATCCGCCTGTGGGCCTGGGAGCACGCCGCCTGGATGCAGTTCACGGACGAGAAGATCGTCTACCGGCCGCATCCCTTCATGCGGGCCGGCCCGGGCGTGGCCCTTGACGGGGGGCTGAAGTTCGACCTGACCCGGTGGAGCCAGGGCTACTTCACTCGCTTGAGGGAAAGAGTGCTCGAGGCCGGACGCCGCGGCTTCTATGTCTCCGTGATGCTCTTTCAGGGCTTCAGCATCGAGGCCAAGGGCCAGGACCCGAAGGGCAACCCCTGGAACGGGCATCCGTTCAACGGGTACAACAACGTCAACGGGATCAACGGCGACCCCTTCGGGGACGGCCACGGACGCGAGGTCCACACCTTGGCGATCGGTCCGATAACCCAGGTGCAGGAGGCATACGTGCGCCAGGTCGTGGACACTGTCAACGACCTGGACAACGTCCTCTACGAGATAAGCAATGAAAGCCACGCCAAGTCTACCGAGTGGCAGTATCACATGATTGACTTCCTGCACGAGTATGAGGCCGGCAAGCCCAAGCAGCATCCCGTCGGGATGACCTTCCAGTACTGCGCGAGGAACCCCGGCACCAACGCGGACCTGTTCGACAGCCCGGCGGAATGGATCTCACCGAACGCCGACGCAGACGACCCCCAGAACTACCGCGACAATCCGCCGCCGGCGGACGGCCGCAAGGTCATCATCAGCGATACGGATCACCTCTGGGGGATCGCGGGGGATGATGAGGTCGAGGCGATCTGCCAATGGGTCTGGAAGAGCTTCCTGCGCGGGCTTAATCCGATCTTCATGGACCCCTACCGCGACGCCAGGACCGGCGAGGAGCTGGACTCCCGCTGGGACCCCGTGCGCCGAAGCATGGGCCAGGCGCTGAGCTGGGCTCGGCGCCTGCATCTTGCCAGGGCCGTGCCGCACGGCGAGCTGACCTCCACCGGTTACTGCCTTGCCGATCCCGGTGTCGAGTACCTGTTCTATCAGCCCGGAAGCGGGCCTTTAACCGTCGCCCTGGAGGCGGGCCGGTACGAGTTCGAGTGGTTCCGCCCGCTCAGCGGGAAGGTCGTGAAGAAGGGCGCTGTGAGAGCGAAGGGAGGGCGCGGCGGCCTCACACCGCCCTTCGCCGGCGACGCGGTGGTCCACCTGGTGGCGAGAAAATAGGGACAGTCACCTATTTTCTCAAGTTGTAACACTTCGCCTGTCAATGACATACAGCTCAGAGAATAGGTGACCGTCCCCATTTTTCCACTTCCTCTGCTACCAGGCTGACGGCGCCGTGCTGCTCTTTGACGGTGCCGGTGATGCGGTAGCAGCCGGCGCCGGCCATTGCCCTGCCGTACTTCTTGTAGACGTCCGGGAAGGCGACCACTTCCACGACGCCGTGGCGGTCCTCGAGGGTGAGGAACTTCATGTATTCGTGCTTACGGGTGACCGCCCGGCGCGTCGTGACCAGCCAGCCGGCGACGGCGATCCTCTGCCCGACGTGCCGCTTCATCTCGAAGCTGGGGGTGATGCCATCTCGCGCCATCTCCCCGTCCCAGGCGTCCAGCGGGTGGCCGGAGTGGCTGAAACCGAGTATCATCAACTCCCACAGGACGCGCTCGCGCAGGGAGTAGGGGGGCTGATCGGGCACGGGCACGGGGGGCGGCGCGCACACGCCGCCATCCAGCAGGGCGGCCGAGGACGTCTCGGCGGGCCCTCTGCCGGACGGGGGCTGGCGTTGCATGCCTCGTCGGTTCGGTTCCGCACAGCCCTGGGACAGGCACCGTGTTTCCTTGCGGAAAACGGGTGCCAGTCCCGGTTTTGCCCGGCTCAGGACCCGCTCCATCTTCATCATCAGCGTGGGGCGGCTCAGCCCGAACGAATCGAAGGCGCCGCACAGGATCAGGTTCTCCAGTTCCGGGCGCGTCAGGCGGACGCGGGCGCAGAAGTCCTCCAGCGATTCGAACGGCCGGACCGTATGCTGCTGGAGTATCTGCTTGATCGTAGTGGTGGCCAGGGACCTGACGAACTCCAGCCCCGGGCGGATGGCCCCCGCGGGGCAGGCGCCGTCCTCGGGCCGGCACTCGATGTCGCTGCGGTTCACGCACGGGGGCAGTATCTCGACGTTGAAGCGGCGGGCGTCCTCCAGGTAGGTGCGCGGGTCATAGAAGCCGGCCTTGTTGGCGATGACGCTGGCGAGGAACTCGGCCGGCCAGTGGGCCTTCAGGTAGGAGGCCTGGTAGGAGATGTGGCCGTAGGTGCTGGCGTGGGCCTTGCAGTAGGAGTAGGCGGCAAAGCTCTCGATCTGCGACCAGATATCCTCCGCCGCCTGCGGTTCCACCCCGCGCCCGACGGCGCCCTCGATGAACTTCTCCCTGAGTTCGTGCAGCTTCTCGCGCGAGCGGTGCTTCGAGATGTACTTGCGCAGCTCGTCCCCTTCGGCCAGCGAGAAGCCCGCCACCGCCTGCGCCACGCGCAGTATGTCCTCCTGGTAGAGCATGACCCCGTAGGTCCTCGAAAGCGCCTCCTCCATCAGGGGCGTCGGGTAGGTGGTCGGCTCATCGCCGCGCATGCGCCGGATGAAGGCGCCCTTCATGCCGCTGCTGGACGGCCCCGGCCGGATGAGCGAGAGGCCCTGGATCAGGTCCATGATGCTCTCTGCCCGCAGCATCTGAAGGAGCTGCCGCATGCCGGGCGACTCGATCTGGAAGCAGCCCATCGTGCGCCCGTTGCGCAGCAGCGTCGCCGTGCGCGGGTCGCGGTCGGGCAGGTGCTCCAGGTCCAGGCGTATGCCGCGCTGCGCTTCGACGCTCCTGGCCGCCTCGGCCACGATGGACAGGGAGCGCTGGCCGAGCAGGTCTATCTTGACCAGGCCCGTCTTCTCGATGCCCTTCATCTCGTACTGCGTTATCACGATGCCCTTGGCGCTGTTCTCCAGCGCCGTGTACCAGGTCAGGGGCCGGTCGCCGATGACCAGCCCGCCCAGGTGGATGCTCAGGTGCCGCACGTAGCCGTCTATCTTCAGCGCCGTCTCGACAACGGTGCGCCACGGCTCCTTCGCGATGGGGAAGTCGGCCATCTCGGGGAACGTCTCCATCGCCTCGGCGATGCTCGATACGCCGTAATGGGGGAGCCGTTTGCTGTGCCGGTCGATCTCGTCCTGCGGCAGGCCCATCACGCGCGCCACGTCGCGGAAGGCCGACCTGGCCAGCAGCCGTGAGTGCGTCGAGACCATCGCCACGCGCTCCTTGCCGTAGCGGCGGTAGACGTAGTCAATGACGTCGTCGCGGCGGCGCCAGCAGAAGTCAATGTCAATGTCCGGCACGTCCGTGCGGAACTCGTTCAGGAAGCGCTCGAAGTAGAGGTCGAACTTCAGCGGGTCCACGGCCGAGATGCCCAGGCAGTAGGAGACGATGCTGTTGGCGGCCGAGCCGCGGCCCACGTGCGGGATGTCCTCGCGCTCGGCGAACGCAATGATATCGCGCACCACCAGAAAGTAGTCGCAGAAGTCCAGCATCTCGATGACCTTCAGCTCCCTGTCGAGACGCGCCTTCACTTGGCCGGCCACCTTCCCGTAGCGCTGCCGCGCGCCGGCGTAGGCCACGTCGCAGAGCCGCCGGCAGGGGGTCTGGCCTGAAGGCAGCTCGACTCGCGGGAAGCGGGGGACTTCGAGCTCCAGTTCCAGGTTGCACTCCTGGGCGATGCGCGCGGCGTTGCGCATCGCTTGCCCGCGCACGGCCGACGGCAGGCGGGCGGCCACCTGCTCGGCCGACATGAAGAAGGCGTGGGCATCGGCCAGCATCCGATCATTCTCGCAGATGGCCTTCAGGTCCACGTTCTCGCGGATGGCGCTCAGCACGGCGTGCGTCCGGCGTTCGTTGGCGCGGAGGAAGTTCACGTTGACCGTGGCCGCTGGCGGGATGCCGAGCCGCTCGGCCACGTCGGCGACGTCCGGGTGTCCGCCGCCGTCTCCCTCGGCGTTGGTCCCGCGCAGGGAAGGGCAGCAGGTCTCGAAGGAGTGGGGCCCGTCCGCCCGCAGCTCGGCGTAGAGGCGGCCCTCCGGCACGACGCCCTTCAGCCGCCGCAGCAGGGAGGGGGTGGCGGTCAGCACGAACAGGCCCTCGGGATCGGCGGCGATGCTGCCGGCGATGTCGAAGGGGGACCCGGGACATTTCCCACGCTCCCCCGGCGAGACGCCGGGGGCTACCGCCATCATGTGGGTAGCCGGGGGCGTCTCGCCCCTGGGATCGGACGACGGGATGCTTGCATCATCCGTAGGGGCACGGCCCCTCGGCTGCGCTCGGGATAAACGCGGCGTGCCCCTACCGGGCTCGCGGACCGTCTCCGACGCCACGAAGTCCTCGTAATGCGGCGTGCCGGCCAGCTTCCGTTCGGTCACGATGCGGCACAGGTTCGCGTATCCCCGCCGGTCGGCCGCCAGCAGGACGCACTGCTCGGCGCCGTGGACGATCTCCGCCCCGATCACGGGCTTGACGCCCGCCTGGCGTGCCGTCTCGTAGAAGGCCAGCGCCCCGTAGAGCCCGTTGGTGTCCGTCAGCGCCACGGCCGGCATGCCGTAGCCGGCCGCCGCCTCCACCAGCTCCTCGATGCTGAAGGCCCCCTGGAGCAGGCTGTAGTTCGAGTGAACGTGCAGGTGAACGAAACCCATAGCCCTTGACTCCGCATCTTCGCCTCTGTATACTATACCTTTATATAATAGTCGTGTCAATGGCCGAAACGGCAGTTGTTGGTTGATAGTTAGCAGGTGATGGTTGATAGTGATGCAGGGCAGCAGGGGAAACATGTGGAGCAGACTCTCCAGCCCGCCAGATTTATCCGCCTCTGGCACCCGCGGGCAACCCGTGAATAGATCCGGCCGGTTCGGCGGGCGAGCGTTGTCCGTTGAGGGTTGCCGGCGGTGCCGAAGCAGCCGGCTCAGGCGAGCGGGCGTGGCGGGCGCAGTTGGGGCTCAGCCATCGTCGAAGGCCGCATGGCCAACGGACAGACCGACGGAGCCATCTTCGCACGGCGGCCAGTACCACACAGTTTCCTGGGCATTGGCTGGGATCCAGCCCTGCTCGGCCGCCGCGACACTCGACTGCATCGTAACCAGCAACCTCATACCCTCCGCGGCCCACTGGCGACGCAGGGCACCGCGTTCCTGTGCGGTCAGGCGGCAGTACGCGGACGCGGGTACGGCCCATGACGCCACGCGGAATCCGCCGATATGGGCCGCATAGAGCCTATACGTGCGGCCTACGGTCGCCACACGGTCGCCCTCCCGCACGCCTGCTCGACGCAGCGCGAGGGCCACCTCCTTGTGGAGGTGGTAGTCTTGGCTGGGCTCCGCAACAGCGTCTACCACGTCTTGCACTACATCCGTGGCGATGCCGATCAGGCAAAGGACGGCTAGTGCCGCCAGAACGGGGCGGCCCCTCGGGGCGGACCCTGCCTCCAGTGTAGTGGCACCGAGGGTGGCCGGCAGGCCAGCGATCCCAAGGAAGAGCAAC
>JAUVVP010000216.1 GCA_030604585.1 Planctomycetota bacterium
CGGACACGAAGGCCGGCTCCGGGTCCCAGACGGGACGCATCGAGAAGAGCACCGAGTGGCGTTCCCACTGGATGAGCGCCTGTCCCCGGTCGGCGAGCAGGCCCTCGGGCTCGAGCCCATCCACCACGTCCGCGGGCAGGAAGTGAATCCGGCCCGGCTGGGGCGGCGGCGGGCCGCCGTACTGGCCTCCGTAGGAATCGCCGAAGAACGGCATCTCCACGCGGAAAGACCGGCCGTCGCTGACCAGCCTGACAAGCGCCCGGCCCGAGGCGGGGGCCGTGAGGTTCAGCTTCGCGGGTTTGACCAGTTGCAGCCGGCCGGCGGCGAAAACCGCCTGGTCCCCGGGAAGTGGGATACGCGGATTCCTGATCGTCACCGTGCAGTCGGCCCGAAGGCTCCACCAGGGGCGGGCGTTGGCCTTCAACAGGCTGACCCAGTACTCCAGGCTCCGGGCCGGGACGAGCACCGGGACGACCGGAGCTATCCGCTCGGGCTCGCTCTTGCAGCCGCCGGCGCCGAGCAGGAGCAGCGGCGCGGCCAGGCCGACCACAAGGCCGGCCACGAGCTTGGGTGCGCGGCGCGTCCCGCCACGGCGCAGCGCGCCTCCTGTGTCGGCCTCGACGTGTACAGCCGCCTGTTTGTCAGTCATCTTCTTCCTCCGTTCGTGTGTCCTATACGGGCTCCGGTCCGCTCTGGTCGTAGATCCATCGGGTGGCCTCGGGCGGATAGCTTACCAGCTCCTCCGGGGCAAAGAAGGCTTCGATCTCACGTGAGGCCGCCTCGGGACTATCGCTGCCGTGCACGAGGTTGAAACGGTCGCTCAGGGCAAGGTCGCCCCGGATCGTGCCGGAGGACGACTCGCCGCCGAACGTCTCCCCCATCATCCGCCTGACCACGTCCACGGCCTTCTTGCCCTCCAGCACCATGACCACCACAGGGCCGCTGATGACGTACTGCACCAGCGGCTCATAGAAGTCCTTGCCGCGGTGTATCGCATAATGCGCCCGCACGAACTCCTCGCTCAGTTGCACCAGCTTCAGCGCGAGCACGCAGAAGCCCTTGCGCTCGAAACGGGAGATGACCTCGCCGACCAGTCGGCGCCTCACTGCATCGGGCTTGAGGAAGACCAGCGTCCGTTCCATTCAGGCCGAATACCTCCTTACATGTCGTGTCCGGCGGCGCCCGCAGGCGCCCATTGCCGACTACTGCCCCGCCCGCCCCTCCAGCTTCCGCTGGTAGAGAGAGCGCACGCGAGCGAAGAAGGCGCGGTAGTTCTCAGTCCGGTAATCCCGGTATGTCCACTCCCAGGGCTCGAAGGCGCCGTCCCGCCAGCGCAACGTGGCCTCCGCATAGATGCCGCCGCCCAGATAGACCCTGTGCGCGTAGTCCTTGGTGGTGGCCAGCACCAGTTTGCCCAGCGACACGTAACCGGGGTCCAGGTTGACGGGCCGTTCGGGCGAACCCGCCAGCGCCCGGCCCAGGTCCTTCTCGAGCCTATTGGTGGTGTGCTTGATGGCGACCAGGTTGTCGGGTGCGATCAGCTCCTGAAAGCTGTAGAGCCTGCGCAGGAGCGAACCGCCCATCTCCTGCGCGTAATAGTCCGTGAAGTCGAAGGGCCATGCGTCGCTTTCCAGGTCCGCCGGGCCGAGTGCCTTCTCCAGCCGGTCCTTCGCCTCGTCGAACCACTCCTTGCGGCCGGCCAGCACGGCGCAGATAACGTTGACCGGCTGCGGACTGCGCGTCTCTCCCATCTCCATTGCCCTGTTCGAAGAAGGCGATTGTAGCCCGGTCAAGCGCCCGCCGCGACCCGGGCCGGCGACGACAGCTCCGCCAGGCACTCGCGCACGGCCCCGACCAGCGCGCCGGCCGCCACCTCCCGGCGCGAGTCGTCGCGCCGGACCTGAAGCTCGAAAGCGCCGCTGCTCAAGAAGCCCTTTCCGACCACCACCCGCACGGGAATGCCGACCAGGTCCGCGTCCTTGAACTTGACGCCCGGACGCTCGTCGCGGTCGTCCAGCAGGACGTCCAGCCCGGCTTCCCGCAGCGTCGCATACGCGCTTTCGGCGGCCTCCGTGACCTCCTCCCGGCTCATGTCGAGGGGGAGCACCGTCACCTCGTAGGGCGCCAGCGACGGCGGCCAGACGATGCCCTTCTCGTCGGCGGAGGTCTCGATAGCAGCGGCCACAATACGGTTGATGCCGATGCCGTAGCAGCCCATCACGTAGGGCCTGTTAAGCCCGCCGGGGTCCATGAACGTCGCGCCGAGCGCGCTGCTGTATTTCGTGCCGAGCTTGAAGATGTGGCCGACTTCGATGCCCTGGCGCACTGCAATCGGTTCGCCGCAGCGGGGGCAGCGGTCGTGCGCCGTCACGAGGCGGATGTCGGCCACACGGCCGGCCGCGAAGTCCCTCCCCGGGACCACCCCCACCAGGTGTGCGTCCGCCCTGTTGGCGCCCGTGACGGCGTCCTGCACGCGGGCGGCGGCCTGGTCCACAACGAGCTCCACTCCGCCAAGGCCCACCGGACCGGCGAATCCGACCGGCGCACCGGTCAGGTTCTCGATCAGTTCGGGGCCGGCCTGCTCCAGCGTCCGGGCATTCAGCTCCTGCCGGAGCTTGGCCTCGTTCACCTCATGGTCGCCGCGCACGAGGGCCGCTACGGGCTCCCCGTCCGCCACGTAGATGATGGTCTTGATCATGCGATCGGGCGGGGCGCCCAGGAACTCGCTTACCTGCTCGATGGTGGTCCGGCCGGGCGTCTCGACCTCGCGCAGCTCCGGCTCGTAGTCCAGCGGCTCCGGCTCGGGCGGCGCGGGCACGCCGGCCTTCTCGACGTTGGCGGCGTAGCCGCAGGCGGCGCACTGCACGAACCAGCCGGTGCCGGTGCTCGCCGGCACCATGAACTCGTGGGATTCCTCCCCGCCCATGGCGCCGGACTCCGCCTCCGCCACCACGTAGTCCAGCCCGCAGCGCTCGAAGATGCGGCCATAGGCCTCCCGCATCTTCTGGTAACAGCCCTCCAGGCCCGCCTCGTCCATGCTGAAGCTGTAGGCGTCCTTCATCATGAACTCGCGGGTGCGCAAGATGCCGAAGCGCGGCCGCGCCTCGTCCCGGAGCTTCGTCTGGACCTGATAGAGCGTGATGGGGAGCTGCCTGTAGCTCTTGACCGCGTCCCGGACGAGCGCAGTCACCACCTCCTCATGAGTGGGCGCCAGGACGTGAGGGCGGCCGTGGCGGTCCGTAAAGCGCAGCAGGTCCTCGTCGAACGCCTCAAGCCGTCCGGTCGGCTGCATCAGCTCCTCCGGCCAGAGGATCGGCATCAGGACCTCGACTGCACCCGCGCGCTCCATCTCCTCCCGCACGATGGCCGCTGCCTTCGCCAGCGCCCGCATGCCCAGCGGCAGGTAGGCGTACGAGCCGCTGCCCACCCGGCGGATCAGGCCGGCCCGCACCATCAGCCGGTGGCTCGGCGCGACGGCCTCCGCCGGGTCCTCTTTGAGCGTGGGAATCAGGGTCGCGGACCAGCGCATGCGGACGCCCTGCACGGACGGAACCGGGAAAGAACTGCCGATAGGGTCACAGGTCTGTTCTGCCCTGCTGAACTACGGCATTATAGGAGCGCCACAGCGTTCTTTCAATCAGAAGGACCGCCCGCTCGCGCCGCGCGGCCTGGCAGAAGAAGGGGTCTGATCCCTTTTTCGGGCGAGCACGTCTGCGGCTTGCGTTCAGTCGCGATACGCAAACAGCCTCGCCGGATTGTGCACCATGATCCGCTCGATCTGCTCGTCGGAGATGCCGGCGCGCCTCATCAACGGCACGACGTTGACCAGCAGGTGGTCGTAGCCCCACCCGCCGTAGTGCTTCAGCAGCATCTTGAGCCAGACGTCCTGCGAGACGAGGACCTGGTCGAGATGGCCGCGCTCCACCAGTTCCAGCACCCACTGAATGCGCTCGGTATCGCGCGGCAGCACCTCCAGCGTGCGCCCCCTGTAGCGCTCGACGCCGAAGCAGTCCAGGCTCACGTAGTAGCCCCAGTCGGCGGCCTGGAGCCGCAGCTCCCGCGGGACGCAGTCGTCCATGTGGAGGATGACGACGCGGCATGGGTCGGCACGCTCCTCCCGCAGGATGGCATGGACGCGGGGCAGCTCGTCGCCGTGCCACTGGATGTGCACCTGCATCGGCGCGCCGGTCCGCCCGTGGGCGCGGCATGCGGCGCGCAGCACCTTCTCCTCGCGCGGGTGCAGGGGGTTGCCCGTGCCGATCTCGCCGATCATGCCGGCGCGCAAGTCGGTGTCGTCCATGCCCTGTTCGAGTTCCCGGACCATGAGGTCGGCAAGCTCGTCAATGTCCTTCTCCTCGACGAAGGCGGGGTGCGTCCTGGCGACGTAGAAGCCCGTTCCGGCGATGATGTTCAGTCCCGTCCGTTCGGCGATTGCGCGGACCGTGCGCGGATCGCGTCCGACTCCCGCCACGGTCGCGTCCACCACGGTGGCGCCGCCGGCTCGCCTGAAGTGTGCAAGCTCCCGTGCGGCCAGGTCCGGGTCGTCCAGCATCAGGTTGTCGCGGCAGGAGGTAGCGTCCCGGTGCAGCGCCCCCAGGATGCGCATCGTCACCTTGCGGTCCCACAGCTCGGGATACAGGGCATCGGGCAGCGGTCCCTCCTCGAACGCCACGTCCAGCAGTATGTGCTCGTGGGGCAGCACAATCCCCAGTTCGTCGGCGGGGACCGGCCCCCGGATCGTAACGGCGCACCTGCCGGCGAGTGTTGCCTGTTGACCGATCACTGTTTCGCCCTCCGACATAACTCTACGTCGCCCCGCCAGCAGTGCGAGAATGCTGCGGGTCCGCCGTTTGACCTGAGCGTTCGGAGCAATTCTCGCACACCGGCATGCGAAGTCAAGAAGGAAGGCGAACGCGCGGCGCAAGGCGCGCGAGCTTCCCTCCTTGCCTTCTTCCCTGAGCGCGCCGCCTTCAGGCATCTTCCCTGAACGCTTCGGTCGGGCCGTAGGGGACGAGGCCGACCGTGATGTAGCTCTGGAACAGCGGGTCCTCCTCCCGCCGGGCGAAGCGCCACATCCGGCGGCACATCCCGCGCTTGACCTCCG
>JAUVVP010000294.1 GCA_030604585.1 Planctomycetota bacterium
CCTGACCTTCGTTCGTACGCTCCGAGTGCGCCTGCCTGCCGCTCCCCATTCTCCCGCAGAGCCCCCCCCCGCCGCGACCTCAGCCACCGGCCAGCGCGCCACGCAGAGCGATCAGCGCGAATCCCCTGACAAGGGGCAGGGCGATCCGTGCCCGCCCATCCCGCCAGTCGCACCGGATGTCCTCGCCTTTGGGCTCGAGGGTGACGGCAGCCGGCTCGCGGTCAACCCGCAGGTCCAGCTCGACTTCCACCAGCGGCTGCGCCTCCTCGATGATGTCAATACCGATGGCGTGTCCGCGCCGCTGCGGGCAGTAGTGCAGCAGGCAGACCAGCAGGTCGTTCCCTTTGCGACGCAGCGTCAACTCGGCCGTGCTGGGGCAGTTGGTCCTGACGATGGGGTCCGGCAGCACCCTATGCAGCAGGTCGTGCACGAGCTTCTTGTAGACGGTGAAGCCGCTCTCGCGGTAGGCGCGGAAGATGTCGTTGGCGAGGTAGGCCACGCTGTCGTTGATGCAGACGGCCGGGGCGTCCGTGTCGCCCTTGACCGGTGCGTGTTGGTGCGAGCAGAAGTGCTCCGCGGTGCGGTTGAAGTACGGCTCGGCCAGCACGGCCAGCGTCTGCGCGTCCGGCCGCGCCTTGACGCGCCAGGAGCGCTGGTAGAGCACGAACTCGTAGTCCCACAGGAAGCCCTCGTCCGTGCGGTGCAGGTAAGCGGGCCTGTAGGGGAACACCTCGCCGCCCTCCACGGGCCAGGCGTCCATGCCGAGGCCCGAGGCGCCGCTGGCGATGACCTTGCCGCCCCCGGCGATGAACCGCTCGACCTTCGCCCTTCGCTCATCGTCCAGGTGGACGTGGTCCGGCAGGATCATCAGCCGCACGGGCCACTCGTCCTCGAAGCCGTCGAAGATGCGGAAGGGCACCTGGGCCTCGAGCAGCATCCGAAGGGCGCCGATCTCCGGCACGTTGTCCGTCTCGAACGGCGCGTTCGGATCCGTGCCTGTGCCGACGAGTATGCCGACCTCGTAGACGGCTTCGGCGTCGAGCAGCAGGTCCTGGAAGGGCTTGAGCTTCCCGAACGCGCCGGCCAGCAGCTCCGCCGTGTAAGGCTCGATCGCGCCGGTCGGGTGGAGCTGGTCGCCGACGGCGGTCTTTATGCCGTAGGCGGCGTGGCGCAGGCACTCGTACTCGAGGGCGGCGGGGTTCTTCAGGCCGCCGAAGTCGCCCCACGCCGTGTGGAAGCGCCCCGTGTGCGAGTAGATGTCCAGCCCCTTGTAGCCGTAGTAGGCCGCCTGGAAGGGGAAGTGGTCGTAACCCCAGCCCCCGGAAGGGATTGACTCGATGCACATGAAGTGCTGGTGCCGCAGGAAGCGGTCCGCGCACGCCTCGCGGTTGGCGGAGACGTGCCACGGGTTGTTGTAGTAAAGCGGGATATCCGGCTTCAGGGAAGCGGCGACCGCCGTCATGCGCTCCATGAAGCGCTCGCGCACCGAGAGGCTGTGGCGGCGCCGGTCGTTGCGGTCGAGGGGGTTCAGGCCCCCCTGCCGCATGCCGTCCAGGCACCACTGGCATGAGCAGCCTTCGTCGCCGTACATCACAATGTCCAGGAAGATGCGGTCGGGGTCGTAGCGCTGGAGCACTTCGCGCAGTTGGGCCTCAATGAGATCGGCAAAGGGCGTGTTGAGGCAGATGTTGCGCCATCCGGGCTGGTCGGGAGGCGCGCCGACGTGGCGTCCGTCGGGGTAGCGCTGTCGCCACTCCGGGTGCTCGCGGGCGGTCTTCTCGTCCCAGCCGACGGTGATGTAAAGCAGCGGGCTCATGCCGACGCTGCGTCCGGCGTCTATGATGCCGCCGACCAGGTCCGCACACTCGAGGTGCGGATGCGGCTCGCCCACCTTAGTCGGGTAGTAGCACCAGCCGTGGTGGCAGCGGGCCTTCGCCATGCAGCCGTCGGCGCCCGATTCCTTCAGCGCCCGCGCGAACTGCTCGGGGTCGAACCTGCTGCCGATGCCCGGGATGTGCTCACTCGTGTGGAAGTCCATGAACCATTCGCGCTTCGGAAGCGGTCGCACAGTCCGGTCTCCTCTCTGTCGTAGTGTTGTAACGGGCCGGCCCATGAGGCTCAGTCAAGCGGACAGAGCCGCGCCATGGTACGGACGGTCCCGAGCCCTGTCAAGGATTGGTGACCGTTGGCAGGTTCAGGACGGGCGGGGCGTCGGCCGTCCCGACCACGGCGTTCTCCGCCCGTTCGGGGTATACCTCGGACCGTGGCGCATCGCTGCCCGCCACGACAAGGCGGACGCAGTGTCCCGCCTTGAACGTGTTGGCTACCGGCCAGAGCGGAATGGTCAGCTCCACGGTCTCGTTCGGCGGCAGGGGCACGGCCCTGTCGTGGCCGCCGCGATGCGCCACCCGGAGCCGACCGTAGGCGACCTGGCGGCTGCGGCCATCGGGGAAGACGTCGGCCAGCTTCAGTATCACGTGCCCGTCGGTCGCCGACGACCGGTGGAAAAGGCGTGCTACCGGCGTTCCGATCACCGTCAGATCGGACTCGAGCGGCGCGGAGGTGTAGGTCACTGCCCGCCCCTCGAACGCGCGGATATCGAGCGGCGTCTCGATGGACTGGATGGGCTCCTGCGGGTCGTGGATGTATCGGTCCTCAAACGGCTCGGCCTTGGAAGGGTCGGTCAACCTGCCGCCGGCCGAGAGGGCGAGTTCGGCCGCGGCGCCCGCGGGAGGCCAGTCGGCGAACTCCTTCCAGCGTTCCTCGCCCATCACGAAGACTTTCACCGCCGGCTCGTCCATCACGCCGTTCTGGATGCCCTTCAGGTGGTAATCAAACCACCGCAGCCGCGCTTGCCGGCGGTCAAGGTCCGCGTGCGGACCGTGGGCGCCCTGCTCGCCGGGCGTCAGGAAGAGATGTTTGGGGCCACGGTGCAGCGCGTAGGCCTCGCAGGTGCCGCGCACGAAGTGGTCGTACCAGACGCCGAGGTAGCAGGTGGGGATGTCGCACGCCCGGACGATGCCGGTAAGGTCGTAGGCCCGCCAGAAATCATCCAGCTCCGTGTGGCGGCGCATTGCGATGAACCAGTCCTGCGGCGTCGGGCATTTGCCTTCCAGGGCGCGCCGTTCCCGCAGCCTCAGCCGCTCCAGGGCAACCCGTCGGCGCAGCCGGTCCCCATCGGGGTCAATCTCACCGTCCACTTCGCCCAGGGCGGCGCCGGCCCCGATGTTGTTCGTCATGCTCTCCAGCCACCCGATCCGGCTGCCGGTCTCGAAGATGCCGCCCACGAACCAGTTGTCGTAATAGAAGCGCACCGGAGGGACCTCCACAAACATGGCCTTGAGCGGCTCCGGCTTCTCAGCCGCCGCCAGCAACTGGTAGGTACCAAGCGCGGAGCCGCCGTAAGTCCCCACGGACCCGGTGCAAAACGGCTGCTCAGCCAGCCAGTTCACCGCATCGGCACCATCGCCCAGGCCTGCCGGGATGTTGTAGTAGGTGAACTCGCCCTCGGAGCCGCCGGTGCCGCGGGCGTCCACCACGCAGACCCCATAGCCGCGCCGCACGAAGTACTCGGCCTCCTGCCGCTCGAAGCCGTTCTTGTTGTAGGGCGTGCGCACCATCAGGAAGGGGAACCGACCGGGTGCGGTCGGCCGGTAGATGTCGCAGGCCAGGCGCACGCCGTCCCTCATCGGGATGTAGACGTAGCGGGTCAGGCGCATCGCGTATGGCGCACGGAATGTGTCAGCAGTCATGGATCAGCGTTCCCCGTGTAATCGGTTTCTTCTGCGCGGCCGACGCCGTCCGCCGGCCCCGGACATTGTAGCGGGGCGGACGGCGCCAGTCACCTCAGGCGGGCCCGTGCATGGCAGACTCTCCAGCGTCTCGACTCTTGACATATCGTTGCCGTGCTATCATAATGATATCATAGGCTCGAACGGGAGGATTATCATGGCGCAGATACTGGTGCGCAATCTGGATGACCGCGTGGTCGAACGGCTGAAGATGCGCGCCCACCGGGACGGGCGTTCTCTGCAGTCCGAGGTGAAGATGATCCTGGAGCAAGCCGCCAAGGCGGATATGGCCGGCGCACGTGAGCTCGCTGAGGCCATTCGCAGAAAGATGGGGGATCGCAGCTTTGATGACAGCGCTAAGCTTATTCGCGAGGACCGC
>JAUVVP010000475.1 GCA_030604585.1 Planctomycetota bacterium
CCGTTTCCGCGTCGTCTTCGCAACTGAATTGCGCATCCCGGCCCCCTGCGTGCCAACTGCCATTACGACAGCGCCGAGCCAGGCCCTCGACAATACCTGTCAATCTGGCAGCGGGGGCCCGTCGCATCAACGGCCGGCCGAGGCGGGGCGGGCGGCCCGCATCAGCATGACCTTGCGCATGCCCGCGGAGACGTCCCGGTGGAAGTTCTCGATGAAGGCCGCGTAGACCTCGCGCGCGATCCGCTCCTGTCCCCGTTCATTGGGATAGAGCCGGAACGACGGGTACCGGCCGGTCCCGGGCTGGAACAGCCCTTCCCAGTCCTCCATCAGCAGGAAGCGCGAATAGAGGTCCACCACGGGCACCCCTTTGCGCAACCCCACGCGTTTGGCGGCTCGAGCGTAAGGACGGGCCGCCGCCGGACTGCCCGGCACCGGCGGCGGCGTAAGGACGATCACCTCCGCGCGACTGCGCGTCAGAACCTGGTCTACCGAGGCCGAGAGGCACTTCTCGAACTCCCCTACGGGAACCCCGTTGATGACCGACTGCGGCTGGCAGACCAGCAGGGCTACGTTGATGCGAGAACGTCCCATGCTGCGGCTGAGGTGGAGGAAGCGCTCCAGCGGCGAGCACTCGGCCCCTCCCTCGGGGCCCGAGCGCCGGAACGTGAAGGCAAGCTCGGGATACCTGACTGCCAGCAGTCCACGCAGCGCCTCGCCGTAGTTGGTCTGCCCCGAACGTCCCGGCGGCCCGCCCAGCATCTCATCGAAGGCCACGATAGTGACGGCGCCGGTCTTCGGTTCGCATATGCGCCGGGGAGTCGCCTCGGACCGGTGGGCGGCGGCGAGCCGAAGCACGACGAGGGAGTTCTCCTGGTCCCTCAGGTTCTGGGCCCTGTCCAGGTGCAGGCCGGTCAGCGGTCCGTCCGTCCTCAGCACGGCCATCTTCTCCAGGGCGACTTCCACGCCGCGCAGCAGCGCCCTCACGGTGATGCGCAGGTTGCCCCGGGTGGAAGGATAGGTCTCTTCCACCTCGGCCCTCTCGCCCTGGACATCCGGGCTCCCAGCCGCCAGGAGGAGAGGGAACGAACGGGTGCGCTCCTCCCGGCCGGGGCCCCTTCCCCGCACGGCTGAGGTGACCAGTTCGAACGGTTGCTCCGCCGCGCCTTGCCCCAGGGCCAGCACATGCAGCCGCAGCGGCGCCCCGGAGCCTATCAACTGGCTGTCGGCGTGCACGTGCAGGCGCAGTCTGGCCTCTCGAGCCGAGCCGGCCGGCGGCGTAACGGGCCGCGCCAACCTGGCTTCGCCGCCGTCCGCATCGCGCACAGTCAGCGTCACCTGGCGGCTCTCCGCGCCGCTGAACATGTGCTCCACGACGGCACCGGACGCAGTGTTGCCGTCCCCGAAGTCCCACAGGTACTGGAGGCCGCCGGCCCGCGACTCGGGCGACATGCGGCTCTCGAACCTATAGGCAGGGAACCCGGGCTCCAGCCCGTTCACTCTCAGGTTGTAGCGATGCCGGGCGACGAAGAAGGGCGACAGGACTCGGCCTTGCTCCTCCCGCGCCAGTATCTCCGCCGGCAGGTACCGCACAAAGGCCTCCTTCGGGACGGTGGTGATGGTGTCGGAGGAAGGCGTCCGCCAGCCGAGCTTGGCGAGCTGCGACCCGTAGTTCTCCACGTGATAGTAGCGGACGTGATAGACGCCTTTCTGAGCGGAGACTTCGCGCGTGGCGCGGGGGTTCTCGGGGTCATGCCAGCCCATGCTGGGCACGCCCGGACCCCGCCAGCACATCGGGTCGGCCAGCTCCTCGATGGAGAAGAAGGCCACGTCGTCCGCGTTGATCGCGAAGAGGTACTGCCCCGTCTCGGGGCAATAGAGTGTCCCTTTGTAGATGCTCAGGTAGAGGTCATTGCGACCGAACGGGTTCTGGAGGTCCCAGATCTGTTCCCACGGCTTGCTGCCGAACGTGCGAGTGTAGCGGCGCACGGCGCGGGGGATCTCGTTGGGGCTGTTGACGGGGCGATCAACGGGACGGGTCTCGAGGAACAGGCCCCCGAGGCTCTCGTCCCACTGGCCTTCGGCCTTCTCCGCCTGGGGGTTCCCGTAGTAGATGCGGAACCGGTCGCTGTCGTCGGGCACGCGGAAGAGGACGTCCAGCGTCTTGTTATCCCTGACACGCACGCAGTGGGGCACGGGCCGGCCCCCGAGGGCCATCACGCGGACGTCGCGGCCGTCAGGCCGGCAGAGCTGACCTTGTTCGGCCAGATTGAGCAGGGCCGTGTTGATCCCGCCGCGTCGAGCTGCTTCCACCACTTCCACCGTCAGCCGGTATTGCCACTGCGGGTCCCACCAGTCATCCGGGCCGGCCGCGACGGCCGCACGGGCGCCGAGAGCCGCCAGGCCCGCACACACGGCCAGCAAGCAGGTCCAGGATGGGGGTTGCCTTCGCATCTTCCAGCAGGGGCCGGGGAAGCAAAAGAACGAGCGCAGAGCTCCATGATAGCAGCAACGGGAGCACTCTACAACGCAGCAAGAGCCGGCGGGCCGGCCGAGGGCGACAAAGCAGAAGGCGTGAGGGCAGAGGTCCGGAAGCGGGCATGCGGCGCCGCGGCGGGGGTCCCCGCCGAGCAGCTCGGCACAGAAAGGGGGACTTGGTAGCGGCGGAGGGATTTGAAC
>JAUVVP010000172.1 GCA_030604585.1 Planctomycetota bacterium
CCACTTCCCTCACACTGGCCAGGGCCGTCGCGAAACTGGCCCCGTTCGACCTGGTCCTGACCGGCGTCAGGGCCACCGACGGCGAGACCAGTCAGGTGGGGCCGGGCGTGGCATCCCTGCTCGGCCTGCCGCTCGCCACCTACACCAGCCGCATGGTGACCGCTGAGGACAGCGCCATCACCGTCGAGAGGCTGCTCGAGACGGGGTACGAGACGCTCAGGCTGCCGCTTCCCTGTCTGCTGACCGTGGGGATGGAGATCGGCTATCCGCGGCTGCCGACTTTGCGCGGAAAGCAGCGCGCCAGGACCGCGCCCGTGGCCGTGTGGGGGCCGGCCGAACTGGACGTGGACGAGGACCTGGTCGGGCTCAGGGGTTCTCCGACCCGGGTCGTCAAGATCGCGCGGCCCCGGGTCACCAGGAAGGGGCGAGTGGTGGACGTGGGGAAGGTGGGCCCCGCAAAGGCGGCGAGGGAACTCGCCGATTTCCTCCAACAGAGGAACCTGCTGTGAATGCGCCCGCAGAAGGCGAACAACCGCTGACCGGCGGGGCAGTCTGGACCGTGGCGGAGCAGGTCGGCGGACGCCTCACGCCGGTCTCCTACGAGCTGCTGGCCTGGGGAAGGCAACTGGCCGATAAGCTGGACGCCCTGGGGAGGAAAGGCGCCGAGCTCTGCTCGGTCGTGATGGGTACGGGCCTGGATGAGGGGGACCTCCGGGGGCTTATACTCCGCGGCGCGGACAAGGTATATGTCGTCGAATCGCCGGCGTTGGAACGGTTCCTGGCGAGGCCGTATACCAGGGCGCTTGAGCGCCTCATCAGGTGGCACAAACCGGAGATCATCCTGGCCGGCGCCACCACCACGGGCCGCACCCTCATGCCATATCTCGCCGTCCGCATTCCCACCGGCCTTACGGCCGATTGCACGGGCCTGGACATAGACGACGAGACCGGCAACCTCATCCAGACGCGGCCCGCCATCGGGGGCAACGTCCTGGCCACCATCGTGACGGCCACGCACCGCCCGCAGATGGCCACCGTCAGGCCCCGCTCGGCCGTGCCGCCTCCGCCCGTGGACGGGCGCCAGGGGGAGGTCATTAGAGTCCAGATGGACGAGCAGCTCCTGCAAAGCCGCGTCGAACGGCTCGGCTTCCGCAGCCTCGAGCGGGACGAGGCGAACATCCAGGAGGCCGAGAAGGTGGTCTCTGGCGGGCGCGGGCTGAAGAAGGCCGAGAACTTCGCCCTCATCAGGGAGCTGGCGCAGAAGCTCGGCGCGGCGGTCGGCGCCTCCAGGGACGCCGTCGAGCGGGGCTGGATCCCCTACCCGCACCAGGTCGGCCTGAGCGGCAAGACCGTGAGCCCCGGGCTCTACGTCGCCGTCGGCATCTCCGGCAGCATCCAGCACCTGGCCGGCATGAGGACCGCCGACTGCATCGTGGCAGTCAACAACGACCCGGACGCGCAGATATTCCAGGTGGCCGACTTCGGCGTGGTCGGCGACCTGTTCGAGTTCCTGCCCGCACTCGTGGAGGAGCTGGAGCGGCGGAAGCCCGGGAAGGGGGCCGACGGATGAATCCTTACGACTACGCCCCGGTCACTGAAGAGGTCATCGAAGAGCTGGCCCGCATCGTGGGCGAGCGCTTCGTCCTCACCGACGCGGAGAAACTGGAGCCCTACTCCCACGATGAGGTGGCCGGCGAGGAATACGCGCGCATGCCGGAGGTAGTGGTCAAGCCGCGCACCGCCCAGGAGGTCGCCGAGATCGTGAAGCTGGCCAACCGCCGGCGCATCCCGGTCACGCCTCGCGGCGCCGGCAGCGGGCTGTCCGGCGGCGCCGTGCCCGTCCACCGGGGGATGGTCCTCTCCACGGAGCGGATGAACGAAATCCTGGAGATAGACGAGGCCAACATGATGGTCGTCGTCGAGCCCGGCGTGGTCACCAACGACATCAACGAGGAGCTGGCGCCGCTGGGGCTCTTCTACGCCGGCTACCCGATGAGCGTGGAGACCTGCTACATAGGCGGCAACGCCGCCGAGAACGCCGGCGGCGGGAATGCGATCAATTCCGGCGTCACCGAAAGATACGTGCTCGGGCTCCAGGTCGTCATGCCCACGGGCGAGGTCGTGGAACTGGGCGGCAAGCGCGTCAAGGACGTCACCGGCTATAACCTCCTCAAGCTCATGGTCGGCAGCGAGGGGACGCTGGGCATCATCACGCGGATCACGTTGAAGCTGCTGCCGCTTCCGCGGGCCCAGGTCGCGCTGCTTGTGCTCTTTGCGGACACGCCGTCGGCCATCGCGATCGTGCCGACGATCATGACGCAGGGCGGCGTCATCCCCGCCGCCGTGGAGTTCATGGACCAGCTCTCCGTGCGCGTTACCTGCGAATACCTCAACGAACAGTTGCCCTACGAGCAGGCGGGGGCCATGCTCCTCATCGAAGTGGACGGCAGCGAGGAGGAGCGCGTCCAGCGCGACTACGACACCATCGGCGAGCTTTGCCTCCAGAACGGCGCCCTGGAGGTCTACGTCGCCGACAACCGCACCACGCGGGAGCGGCTCTGGCGTATCCGGCGCAACATCGCCGAGGCCTTCAAGGTCGTCAGCCCCCACCAGAGCATCGAGGACATCGTCGTGCCCACCGCGAGCATCCCGGACATCATGCCGGAGCTGGACCGGATAGCGCAGCAGTACGGGGTGCAGATGCCCTGCTACGGCCATGCAGGCGACGGCAACCTGCACGCCACCGTGGTCAAGGACCCCGACGACTCGATGGACGAGTGGCACGAGAAGCTCCCCCGCGTCCTGGCGGACCTTTACTGCGTGGTGAAGGAACTCGGCGGCACCATCAGCGGCGAGCACGGCATCGGCTCCAAGAGGAAGGCGTTCATGAGCCTGGTGGCGAGCGAGGCCGAGCTGGAGCTGATGAGGAAGATCAAGCGCGCCCTCGACCCGAACAACATCCTCAACCCCGGGAAGATCTTCGACCTCTGAGCGCGGCGAGACCAGAGGGCGAATCGGGACTGTTTTCCGCCCCCGTGGCGGTTGTGCGGCCACTCCCTGGCCCGTATAATCCCGGCCTCAGCCTGCGAGCCGGACAAGTTGCAGGCCCGCGTCGAGGAGGGATGAAAGATGTCCTATAGATGTCGTCTGACGACCGCCGTAGCGGTTGCGCTCATTGCCGGCGCTGCGGCGCTTGGCTGCCATGCGACCGAGACAAGGGAGGCGAGCGCCCAGGAGCCGCCCGCTGTTGGGGACGAGCTGCCCGTGCGCGGGCTGCACGTGAGCGTCTGGGGCAGCGTGGACCTGGACCTGTGCGAGAAGTTCATCCGCGAGGCCCTGCCGGCCGAGGGCGTCAACGTCCTGGTGCTGGAGCTTGGCTACAACTACGCTTACACCTCGTACCCGCAGGTCGCCCACGAAGGAGGACTGAGCAAAGGCGACGTGCAGCGGCTGCTGGCGGCCTGCCGCGAGGCCGGGGTCAAGCTCATCCCGCAGATCAACTGCTTCGGGCATCAGTCCTGGGGCGCCCGCAGCCACGGGCTCCTGCGAGCGTTCCCCGAGTTCGACGAAAGCCCCCACATCCCGCAGGACGCCGGCCGCCGCGAGATCTACTGCCGCAGCTACTGCCCGCTGCACCCCGAGGTGCACAAGGTGGTCTTCTCGCTGATTGACGAGCTGGCCGACGCCTTCGAAGCGACCGACTGCCACGTCGGCATGGACGAGGTGTTCGTCATTGCCGAGGAGAACTGCCCGCGCTGCGGGGGGAAGGACACCGCCGAGCTTTTCGCCGGCGAAGTGAAGGCCCTGCACGGCAATCTGGCCGGGAAGGGGCGCACGATGTGGATGTGGGGCGACCGCTTCATAGACGGCGAGGAAATGGGTATCGGCAGGTGGGAGGCCAGTGTGAACGGCACGCATCGCGCCCTGGACATGGTGCCGAAGGACATCATCATCTGCGACTGGCATTACGACCGCGCACCGCAGACCCCGGCCTATTTCCTCGAAAAGGGGTTCGGCGTGGTTGCATGCCCATGGCGGAAGGAGAAGGTGGCCCTGGAGCAGCTCGAGATGATACGCGAGCTGCGCAAGGAGAACGACCGTGCCCTCGGCATGCTCCAGACGACGTGGTGCGGCTTCGAGCGCTTCGTGAGGGCCTACAACGGCGAACTAGACGCGGAGGAGCGAAGGAACCGCAGCGCTGTCGAGGCGGCGCGCTGCTTCAAGACGCTCTTCGCCGCCATCCGGGGCGAGGACCCGGACTGAGGCGGCTGCGTGCGCATCCGATCCCGTGCGGGCGCGCCGTGAAGGCAGCTTAGGGTTGTGAACTGACCTTACCGATCTCATGGAAGGAGGCAGAACGTTGGCAGGTAATGAGCGGTCAGAGCAGTCGGAGTTCCCCGTGCGCGGTCTGCACGTGGGGGTCGGACGGAAAGGCGACGTAGCGCGCTGGGAGAAGTTCATCGGCGAGGCCCTCCCACAGGAGGGCGCGAACCTGCTGGTCGTCGAGATCAACTACAGCTACGCCTACGAGTCGTATCCGCAGGTGGCCGGGGACGGCGCGCTGGCCGCCGAAGATGTCAAGCGGCTGGTGACGGCATGCCGCAACGCCGGGGTCGAGCTTGTCCCGCAGATCAACGCCCTGGGCCACCAATCGTGGACCGGGCGCAGTAGCGGGCTGCTGCGCGCGTTCCCGGACTTCGACGAGCGGCCCGACATCCCGCAGGACGCGGGCAAAGAGGTCCTCTACTGTCGCAGCTACTGCCCGCTGCACCCCGAGGTGCACGGGGTCTTCTTCGCACTGATGGACGAGCTGGCGGATGCCTGCGAGGCGAGGCAGCTCCACGTCGGCATGGACGAGGTCTTCCTGATCGCCGAGGAGAAGTGCCCGCGCTGCCGCGGCAAGGACCCGGCGGAACTGTTCGCCGGCGAGGTGAGCGCCCTGCGCGATCACCTGGCCGAGCAGGGCCGCACGATGTGGATGTGGGGCGACAGGTTCATCAACGCGGCCGATTACCCGACCGGCCTCTGGGAAGGCAGCGAGAACGACACCTGGCCGGCCGTGGACAAGGTCGCGAAGGACATCGTCATCTGCGACTGGCACTACGAGCGCGCCTTCGAGACCCCGGAGTTCTTCGCGCGGAAGGGCTTCGGCGTGGTCGCCTCCCCGTGGCGGAAGGAGGACGTCGCCCTGGATGAGCTGCGCATAATGCAGCGCCTGCGGCAGGAGAGCGACCGGGCACTCGGCGTGCTCCAGACGACGTGGTGTGGCTTCGACTCCTTCGTGCGGGCCTATTACGGCGAGCTGGACCCCGAGGGGAGACGAAGCCGGGGTCCGATCGAGGCGGCCCATTGCTTCAAGACCCTCTTCGCCGCGCTGCGCGGCGAATAAGCCGGACGCGGCATCGCCGCAAAGGTCGTCAACGCGCCGTAACCGACTCCGTGCCCCCTACAATCCGGGCGCACGAGCATGGGGCCGGCAACTCACAACCGGGGCCGGCTCAGAAGCCGGGGACCTTGCCCTTGCTGAGGGTGCTCACGATGGTCGAGATGCCCCCGAAGAAGGCTTCGGCCAGGATGAGGGCGATAAAGAAGAAACGGGCCTGCCGCATAAGCTTGCCGCTGCCGAACTTCATGAAGCCCACCTTC
>JAUVVP010000299.1 GCA_030604585.1 Planctomycetota bacterium
GCACGATCTGTTCAAGCGTTCCGAAAGCAATCCCATCCTGACCGCCGACGCCTGGCCGTACCGGGTCAACAGCGTCTTCAACGCGGGGGCCGTGCGGCTGGAGTCCGGGCCAACCTTGCTGCTGGCCCGAGTGGAGGACATGCGCGGCATATCGCACCTGTGCGCCGCCCGCTCCCAGGATGGCGTCGCCGACTGGGAGGTGGACGCGGCCCCGACGCTGTTGCCCGACCCGGTCGGCTATCCCGAGGAGATATGGGGCATCGAGGATCCGCGCATCACCTACGTGCCCGAGCGGAAGGAATATGGAGTGGTCTTCACCTGCTACTCGCGGGGCGGGCCGGGGGTATCGCTCGCATTCACGAGGGACTTCCGCGCGTTCCGGCGCATCGGCATGGTCCTGCACCCGGATGACAAGGACGCCGCGCTCTTCCCATGCCAGTTCGACGGCCGATGGGCGATGATCCATCGCCCCAGTTCGCCCCACCGTGCGGCCCACATGTGGCTGTCCTTCTCACCCGACCTGAAGCACTGGGGCGACTTCACCATCCTGATGGAAGCGCGCCAGGGCGGATGGTGGGATGCGGCCAAGATCGGCCTGTCAGTCCCTCCGATCGAGACCGAACGGGGCTGGCTCATCTTCTACCATGGCGTCCGGATCACAGCGGCCGGCGCGATCTACCGGCTCGGGGTCGCCCTGCTCGACCGGGAGGACCCCACCCAGGTCCTCCTGCGAGGGGATGAGTGGGTCTTCGGCCCGGCCGAGCACTACGAGCAGGTGGGCAACGTGCCGGACGTGGTCTTCCCCTGCGGCAGCACCGTGGCGGACGACGGCGACACGCTGCGCCTCTACTACGGCGCGGCGGACACGGCCATCTGCCTGGCGACCGCCAGCGTGAAGGAACTGCTGGACTGGCTGAAAGACCATGGCCGGCCCGGCGGCGCGGTCAGCGACCTTTAGAACGTCCAACAGAAAGAACTCACCGCCGAGGGCGCGGAGAACGCAGAGGCGAGGAAGGCACCTTTAACATTCTTCCTTGAATGGTCTCTGCGTGCCCGCCTCAGCCAGGGCCGATGCGGTCCATTCTGATGGTGCCTCTGAGAGCCCCAAGGAGGAGCGGATGATTGGGATCACCGGCGCGTCGGGCCGTAGGCAAAGGGCCCGGGGCCCGGAACTGGACCTCGCGCCCGACGCGCAAACGCTGCCTGTGCACGCGGAGAAGAAGGGGTCCCGGGCCGCGGCCGTGGTCTTGTCCGTGCTCTCGGCCGGGGCGGCGGGCGGGGCCGTTGCGCTCTTCATCGCTGCGCCGCTGAACGGGACGCTCGTGAGGTTGCTCGTCGCAGCGGCTCCGGGGCTGGCGGCAGTCGCCCTCCTGTTGGGAGGGGCGCACACGTGGGTCTCGCACCGGGAATGGGACTTCACCCCGAGCCAGGTGGAGCACAGGCGTCGCGGCCTGTTCGGCCCGCAGGAATGGACCGAGCCGCTCTCGGACTATGCCGGCGTGCTGAGCAGGCAGGAGTTCCACAGCGGCACCCAGAACAGCCCTTCCTACACGCTCTACATGCTGTTCCTCCAGCACCGGACGAACAAGCGCAGGACGGTCAAGCTCTACCAGTCGCGCTCGCCGGAAGGCTTTCGGGCCAGACTGGAGCACTACGCCCGCCTGTTCGGGCTCCCTGCCCTCATCCAGACCGCGGATGGCATCGAAGAGCGGCGTCCCGAGGACCTGGACAAGTCGGTCCGCGAGCGCGTGGCCGAGGGCAGCCTGGAGGCGACCTTCGACCCCTCCTCAGCGCCGCCCGGGAACCGGCTCAGCCTGCGCGTCGAGGGGGACACCCTGACGATACGGACGCGAGGGAACGCGCTTGGAGCGGCCGCCAAGTTCGTCCCGCTGCTGATGCTCGTCGGCGGCATTGCGGCGGTTGTCCTGGGCTTTGTCCTGGACGTGTCTTTCAGGCCCGTCCTGCCGCTGGCCGGCGCGGTGGCCCTTGTGGTGGCGACGGTTGCGTTGGCCGCCGTGCGAGCTGTCGCAGAAGAACTGATGGTGTCGCCGACGGAAGTGCGCAAGCGCTGGCGGCACCCGTGGGGCACGTTCCGCGAGGCCGCCGCCCCTGCGAACGAGATAGAGGAGGTGGTGGTCCGGACGCCGCCCCAGAGCCACGGCGTCACGACGGTCCAGGCCATCACCGACGCGACCACCGTCCACTTCGGCATCGGCCTGCCCCGTGCCGAAAAGGAGTGGGTGCGCGGCTGCATCATCGCGGTGATAAGCAAATGAGGCAGAGTGCCCTCAGCCGCCGAGGCGTTCGAGCGCCTCGATCTGAAGGCTCTCGGCCGTGAACTGGTGGAGTTCGATGCGGTTGCCGTCGGGGTCGGTCAGCCAGGCCTGATAGCTGCGGTCCTTGCCCAGCGAGATGTCGCCCACCTCGACGCCGCGTTCGCGCAGCGTCTTCACGGTATCCTCAATGTCGTCCACTTCCAGGCAGATGTGCTTGTAGCTGGCCTCATCGGGGGTCGGGACCGGCTCGCCCTGGAACAGCTCGATGAACGTCCGCCCGCCCACGCGCAGATAGACGCCGCGCAGGCCGGCCTCAGGGATGTTCAGATCGAAAGCGGCCTCCAGGCCGAGCTTGTCGCGATAGAACTCAGCCGACTTCTCAAGGTCGGACACAACGAAACACGCATGCGAGAGCCCCGTTATCATGGCCCGTCTCCCGGGTGTAAGGGGAAAGCGGGCAGCTTAGCACAGGGCCGGCCGGGCTGCAACTCGCCACAGGCCCCGGCGGGGTCTTCCGGCTCCCCACGGGCTGGAGGCAGCAGCTACGCGAGCCGCTGCTGCCGGTATGGGGCGGCGTAGTCCTTCCGGCGGTACTGCTCGACCATGTCCGGGTCGAGGGGGTATCGGCCGTGCTCCCTGGCGGCCTCCACCATGGCCCTGTAGTTCTCGGGCTTGACGGCCGGATGGATGCTGTTGGAGGAGGCGAGGATCAGCCCGCCGCCGACGCCGCCCTTGGCGAGCGTTTCCTTGACGGCCTCGACCACGTCCTCGGGCGTGCCGTGGGGCAGCACGTGGCTGCAATCCACGTTGCCGGCCAGCGCGATCCGGTCGCCGTAGGCCTCCTTGACGCGGCCGATGTCCATGCCGGCCACCGGCTCGATGGGATCGAGGACGTCAATGCCGGTCTCAACGATCATGTCGAGGATGGGCCAGAGGCAGCCGTCGGTGTGCTTCATGAAGGGCAGCCCCGCGGCCCGGGCGACCTGGACGGCCTCCTTGAGGTAAGGCAGGACGAAGCGCTCGAAGTGTTCGGGCGACATGATGGGGGCACGGTTGTGGGCGTAGTCATCGCCGGTGCAAAGGATGTCGGCGCCGGTCTCGGCGGCGCGCTCCAGCACGCGGCGCTTATAGTCCATGACGATGCGCGCCACGCGCTGGGCGAAGCCCGGATTGAGCGCGTAGTCCATCAGCAGGTTCTCCATGCCGCGCAGGTAGTGGGAAAACTCGAACGCGTCGTGGCTCAGGAACACGATGCCCCTCTTGCCCTTGAAGCGGTCCACGGCCATCTCGAGGCTCTCGAGGCGATGGTCGGCGTCCGGGTCGGGCGCCGCGTAGCCGTCCAGGTCCGATTCGGTGCGGATCGGGTGTCCGACGCAGTAGGGTATGCCGCTGGGCGCCACCTGCCACGTGATGCGCCACTCGTCGCGAAAGGTGCGCTGGTCGAGCCACTCGACGCGGCCGTCCTCGAAGACCGTGATGCCGTCCAGGTCCTCCTGCTCGATGAAATCGGCCTGGAGCAGGAAGCCGCCCTGCGATCCCCGTTCGTAGCGGCTCCGCCGGTCGGGCGTGACCAGTTCGGGGCAGAGGGCCTCGATGACGGGTCGGTTGATTATCAGTTCCCACACGGGCACGCGGTCGGGCTCTCCGCGAGTCGCGGCCATCATCATCCTCTCGTAGCCGTTCATTGGTCGCCTCGGTATGGCGTGATCGGGCAGGGCACGGGCCCGGTATAACATGCCGTCCGGCAAGGCTCAAGGGCGGAGGGCCGGAAGAAGACAGGCGAGAGCCGTCGCCGCCTCAGGCAGCGATGCCGCAGGAGTGGACCGGGGGGCCGAAGGAGGGCACGCGAGGGGCGC
>JAUVVP010000321.1 GCA_030604585.1 Planctomycetota bacterium
ACAATGCGCCGCCTGACGTGCATCCGCGCTGCATCTTCGGCAAGACGCGCAGCGTCGTCGCCCTGGCGTGCCGCATGGTGCGCGGGGCGCTGAAGACGATCGAGGAGGGCAACTACTGGCAGGCATACAACTGCGATTCCTACCAGTACCTCAACGAGGTGCTGGCCCCGCACATGCTGCGCAAGATCGTCATGTTCCTGGAGGACCGCGGCCACACGTCCGTGCCGATCCACAACCCGTTCTGCGCGGGTGTGGGGCGCCCGGTGAAGCCGGGCGGCCCACGCCCCGACGGCATGGTAAGCCTGCGCGTGATCGGCTGCGCGGCGGGCCTGGGCGAACTCGGGCTGAGCAAGCTGCTCCTGACGCCGCAGTTCGGCCCCCGCCAGCGAGTGTTCGCCGTGCTCACCGACGCCATGCTGACGCCCGACCCGCTGCTTGCGGAGGGCGTCTGCGACAACTGCGGCTCGTGCGCGAAGGGCTGCCCCGCCGATGCAATCCCCCGGGAACGCACCATCGAGTTAAAGATCGGCGACCGCACCTTCAGCCACGCCGACGTGGACTTCGCCCGGTGCGTCCACTGCCACCAGGGATGGGACCCGCGCTACTCGCCGTTCGTGGACGAGGAGTCCACCCGCGACGATCCGCCGCCCTACTTCCGCTTCCTGGAGCGCCGGTTCCGCCACCAGAGCATCTGCGGCGCCCGCGGCTGCGTCCGCGCCTGCATGGACCACCTGGAGAAGACCGGCAGGATCGAGAAGCAGTATCACACGCCCATGATCGAAGGCGAGCAGTGGGTGATATCTGATTGACGACGACGTGAGGCGAAGGGCTTTGAAGCAGGGACCATCCTCAGCCGCCATCGGCCTTCACATCACCGGAGCGTCTCTTGACCGCCCGCCTGCTCGGTCGTTTCCCTTCGTCGTGTCGTCGTGGTTATGGTCTGACCCACCGTAGTTACCTGTCTGCGGGAGCCGCCTCTGGCGGCTACTCAGGCTGGAGAGCCTGAGCTGCATCTGGAGAGCCTGCGCAGTAGCGCGCCGCTTTGCCGGGCGGACGGCTTGCGCTAAGATAAGGGTCAATACCATTGGCTTCTGCAGCGTCTGCATGGAGCACGAGGTGACCGAGAGCCGGTTCGACATCGTCGTGGTGGGCGCAGGGCACGCCGGCTGCGAGGCGGCGCTGGCGGCGGCCCGCATGGGCGCGCGCACCGCCCTGCTGACGATCAACCTGGACGCCATCGCGCGGATGAGCTGCAACCCGGCCATCGGCGGCCTCGCCAAGGGGCAGCTTGTGCGCGAGGTGGATGCGCTCGGCGGCGAGATGGCGAAGGTCATAGACGCGACCGGCATCCAGTTCCGCATGATCAACACCGGCAAGGGGCCCGCCATGCACTCGCCCCGCGCCCAGGCCGACAAGCATGCCTATCACGCGGAGATGAAGCGCCGCCTGGAAGCGCAGGAGAATCTGCTGCTGCGCCAGGCCATGGTCACGAGGGTGATCGTCGAGGAAGGCGCCGTGCGGGGGGTCGCGACGCGGGACGGGCACGTCTACAATGCTCGGGCCGTAATCCTGACAACCGGCACCTTTCTGAACGCCGTCCTTCACTTCGGCCCGGCCATCGTGCCCGGAGGCCGCATGGGCGAGCCGGCCGCCGAGGGGCTGTCCGAGAGCCTGCGCGAGGCGGGGCTGGACGTGAGCCGGCTCAAGACCAGCACGCCGCCGCGGGTCAACGGCCGCACCGTCAACTTCGAGGGCCTGGAGGTCCAGCAGCCGGACCCGCAGCCTTCGCCGTTCAGCTTCTCGACCGAGCACATCGACCGGCCCCAGGTGCCGTGCCACGTCACCTGGACGAACCCGCGCACGCACCAGATCATCCGGGCCAACACCGACCGCGCGCCCCTCTACACCGGGCAACTCACCTCGACCGGGCCGCGCTACTGCCCTTCCATCGAGGACAAGGTCGTCCGCTTCCCGGACAGGGACCGCCATCAGCTATTCCTCGAGCCCGAGGGCCTGGACACCCTCGAGGTCTACTGCAACGGTCTGTTCACCAGCCTCCCGCAGGACGTGCAGGAGGACATGGTCCACAGCATCAAGGGGCTGGAGGGGGCCCAGATCATGCGCTACGGCTACGCCGTGGAGTATGACTTCGTCCCCCCGACGCAACTCAAGCCGAGCCTGGAAACGAAGCGTGTGGAGGGCCTGTTCCACGCCGGCCAGATCAACGGCACCAGCGGATACGAAGAGGCAGCGGCCCAGGGGATCGTCGCCGGCATCAACGCGGCACGGAAGCTCCAGGGCAAGGAACCGCTCGTGCTCGGACGGAACGAAGCCTACGTCGCCGTGCTCATTGACGACCTGGTCACCAAGGGCACCGAAGAGCCCTACCGCATGTTCACGTCGCTGGCAGAGTACCGCCTGCTGCTGCGGCAGGACAACGCCGACCGCCGCCTGATGAGGTATGGCCGCGACAACGGCCTGATCAGCGACGGGCTGTGGCGCTCCCTGCAGGAGAAAGAGGCCGCCATCGCCGCCGTTGCGGACTACATCCACAGCGTCCGGCGCGACGGTAGGACCCTGGCCCAACTGCTCCGGCGCCCCGAGATGGGCATGGAGCAGTTGCGCCAGGCGGACCCGCAGTTGGCCCGGCTGGCCTCCGACCCGGCCGTGGCCGAGCAGGTGGAGATCGAGGTCAAGTACGAGGGCTACCTGAGCCGCCAGCGGGAGCAGATCGAGAAGTTCCGCCGCAGCGAGAGCAAGCGGATCCCCGCCTGGCTCGACTACAGCGCCATTCCCGAGCTTCGCGGCGAGGCGAAGGAGAAGCTGAGCGCCATTCGCCCGGCATCGCTGGGCCAGGCATCGCGCATCAGCGGCATCTCGCCGGCCGACATCGCCGTGGTGATGGTCTACATGGAGGGCCGGCGCCGCCTGAACGCTGCCCCCAAGCCGCTCGAAACTTCGGTTCCCGGTGAATGAACCATGCGTTTCAAGGCAGGCAAACTGAACCCGGAACTCCTCGCTGAGCTGCTCGCCGCCAACGTGATCGAGGACCAGCGCGTGGTGCTCCGTCCCGCGGTGGGACGCGATGTCTGCGCCATCCGCATGGACGGCTCGTACCTGGTCGCCAAGACCGACCCGATAACCTTCGCCACCGACCGCATCGGGTGGTACGTCGTCCACGTCAACGCCAACGACATCGCCACGGTGGGAGCGCGCCCGAAGTGGTTCCTGCTGACCGCCCTGCTGCCCGAGACGGGGACGGACGAGGCGCTCGTGCGCCGCATCTGGCAGGAAGTCCAGGCGGCGCTGCGCGGCATCGGCTGCGAACTGTGCGGCGGCCACACGGAGGTGACCGTCGGCCTGGACCGCCCCATCCTCGTCGGCCAGATGCTCGGTGAGGTGGACGCCGACCGGCTTGTGGACAAGAAGAGCGTTCGGCCGGGCGACCGCATACTGCTGACCAAGGGCGTCCCCATCGAGGGCACGGCCATCATGGCCCGGGAGCGCGCCGGCGAGCTGAGGGACCACTTCCCGGATGAAGTGATGGAGCAGGCACGAGCGTTCCTCGACACGCCGGGCATCAGCGTCCTGCCGGAAGCCATGGCAGCCTGCGGGGCCGGGGAGGTGCACGCAATGCACGACCCCACCGAAGGCGGAGTCGCCACCGGACTGTGGGAGCTGGCAGAAGCGGCCGACTGCGGGATGCTCGTTCGAGAGGACCGCATACCGATCATCGAGCCCGGCGGCGCACTGTGCCGGCACTTCGGACTCGATCCGCTCGGCACCATCTCCAGCGGGTCGCTGCTTATCTGTGCCCCGCCCGACGACGCGCGGCGGATTACGGCAGCCATTGAGGCGCTGGGCACCCGATGTGCGGACATCGGCGAGGTGAAGCCGCGCGAACAAGGCACGTCAATGATC